>DATBPR010000429.1:0-8083 GCA_036561285.1 Candidatus Limnocylindrales bacterium
TGGCTGATCGGCAGGCACGCGTCAAGACGACTGGCTTGGGTCTGCCGCGGATTCCCGGCCGGGTCCTCACGCTCCTGGGGCTCACGACGTCGGGGTATGCCCTGACGCTTGCCGGGGTGGCGAGTCTGCAGTCCCTGGGCGACTCCGCGACGACCGCGGCGCGAGCGCCGGCCCTCGCCGGCATCGATGCGGCAGCGACCGTTGACGATCGCCTGACCAGCCGCCTGGACGACCTGATGGCGCGCAACGCGGCGTTGGCGAAGTCCTACGGAACGATCACGTCCGCGATCGATGGGCTCGAGTCGAAGCTCGGTGCCCTGTCGGCGAGCGTCACGGCGGTCGACGGAGCGGCGCGCGCGCTTCCCGCGTCGGTCCCGCTTCCACCGGTCGTCCGGGCGGTCCGTCCCGCGGCCCGATCGACGGCCCACGCAACAACCGGCGGATCCGCCGCTCCCTGAGGTGCACGCTGGATCGGCGCGCGCGGCGGATCCGGCCCTGCGGTCCGTCAGGTCCGGAGGAAGCGCTCCAGCTCGTCCGCCGTCGGCATCCCGCCGCGAGCTCCGGGACGAGTGGTGGACAGCGAGGCCGCCGCGACCGCTCGACGAGCTGCCGTCACGAGGTCCCGGCCATCGGCCAGGCTCGCCGCGAGCGCGCCGGCGAGGGTGTCCCCCGCTCCGACCGCATCGACGGCCGTGACGGTCGGAGCGAGCACGACGACCGAATCCCCGTGCGACGGGACGACGAGCGCCCCCTCCCGACCGAGCGTCACGATGATCGCTCGCGGGCCGCGGTCGTCCGGGGCGCTGGCGAGGAGCGCACGGGCGCGACGGGCCACGTCCTCGGAGCGAGCGGCGGCGTCCTGCGTGGCGTCCTCGTTCGCGGCCCCCCCGCCGGACAGCTCGAGGAGCTCACCGCGGTTGGGGATCACGATGTCGGCGAACGCGAGGTCCGAGGCGGTCAGCCCGGTGGCCGGCGCGGGGTTCAGGATCGTGGTCGCGCCGGCGTCATGGGCGGTGCGGAGCGCGGCGACCGTGGCCGCCGTCGGGATCTCGTGCCCGACGAGGACGACGTCCCCGAGGCCGGCGGCGAGACCGCCGAGCGCCGCGTCGACGAGCTCGGCGCCGACCGTTGCGTTCGCCTCCGACGCGACGGCGATCAGGTTCTCGCCGCGCTCGTCGACGAAGATCAGCGCGACACCGCTCGGTCCGCCGACGGTCGCGAGCTCCAGCGTGGCGATCCCTTCGGCTCGCAGCGCCGCCCGGGCCTCGCCGCCGAGTGCGTCGTCCCCGACGGCGCCGACGAACGACACTGCCGCGCCGAGCCTGGCGGCAGCCGTGGCCTGGTTCCCGCCCTTGCCCCCGTGGTGCCTGGCGAACGTGGCGCCGGTCACCGTCTCGCCGGGCCCGGGCAGCCGGGCGACGGTGGCGACGAGATCGACGTTGACGGAGCCGACGACGATGACGCGGCCGCTCACCGGACGCCCTTCAGCCCGTGACGAACTCGCCGCCATCCACGGAGATGATGTTGCCGCTGATCCAGTCGGAGTCCGTCGCGCTGAGCGTGACGATCGCGTCGGCGACGTCCTGCGTCGTCGTCATCCGGCCGTGCGGGTTGCGGGCCAGGGTGACGTCGATCATCCGCTGGTTCTCCGGGATCTTCCGGAGGGCGGGCGTGTCCGTGACGCCGGCGCGGATCGAGTTCACCGCGACGCCGCCGCCCTTCCGCGCGAACTCCATCGCCAGCTGGCGGACGTGCGACTCCAGGGCGGCCTTCGCGCCGGACACGACCCCGTACGACGGCACGACCCGACTCGTCCCTTCGGACGTCATCGCGTAGATCTTCGAGCCCGTCTCGAGGAACCCCGCGTGCCAGGCGTCCTGGACCCAGTAGACGAGGCTGTTCGCCATCACGTCCTGGGTCATCTCCATCTTCTTGCGGTCGACCGCTTCCTTCGGGTCGTCCGCGAGGAACGGGACGAGCGATCCGAACGCCAGCGAGTGCATCACGACGCGGAGGTAGGGGTGGCGGCCGGCCGCGCGGCTCTCGTCGAAGCGGGCCCGGATCGTCGCGATCGCGGCGGCGCGCTTCTCGTCGTCGGCGGCGTTCATGTTGAGGTAGAGGGCCTCGCTGCCCGCGGCTGCGATCGCCGTCTTGATCTCCTCGACATGGGCCAGGCCCGCCCGGAAGTCAAGATGGACGCCGACGATCCGGTAGCCGGCCGCGGCGAGCGCCAGCGAGGTCGCCTCGCCCATCCCGCTGGAGGCGCCGAGGATGAGCGCCCAGCGCTCGCGGTCGTCGGTCATCGGGATTCTCCGTTGGGCGCCGTGGGATCGGGCGGCCGGCGCGGGATCGTTCGGGCCCGGCGAGTCTAGCAGCGGCCTTCGCCCCGACCCGCCCCGTTCGATGCAGTCCTGCAGGGGCGAGCGCGCTAGATTTCGTGGGCCGTGTCCGACCTCAAGACCGAGCAGGTCATCGCGCTGCTCCTGCCGCTCGTCGTCCTTCAGCTCGGGCTGATCGTGGCGGCCCTGTACGACCTGGAGAAGGACGAGCGCCGGGTGCGCGGCGGCAGCAAGCTCGTCTGGGTGCTGATCATCGTGTTCGTCAACGTGATCGGGCCGATCGTCTACTTCACGGCGGGACGGGAGGACACATGACCGGCGCCACGCCGGCGATCGTTGCCCGCGGCCTGACCAAGCGCTATGGCACGGTCCTGGCGCTCGACGGGCTCGACCTCGACGTGCCGGCCGGCTCGATCTTCGGGCTGCTCGGCCCGAACGGGGCGGGCAAGACGACCTCGATCCGCCTCCTGACCGGGCTGGCCCGGCCCTCGAGCGGTACGGCGACCGTCGCCGGGATCGAGATCGGGCTGGATCGGCCGGAGCTCCATCGCCGCCTCGGCTATCTCGACCAGGACCCGCGGTTCTACTCGTGGATGGAGGGCCGCGAGCTCCTCGAGCTCACCGGGCGGCTGAGCGGGCTGCGCGGCGCCGAGCTGACCGCGCGTGTGGCGGAGGTCCTGGACCTCGTCGGCCTGCGCGCGGTTGCCCGGCGCCGGATCGGGGGCTGGTCCGGTGGGATGCGCCAGCGGCTCGGGATCGCCCAGGCCCTGATCCATCGGCCGCAGGTGGTCTTCCTCGACGAGCCGGTGAGCTCCCTCGATCCCGAAGGCCGGCGGACGCTCCTCGAGCTGATCGGCGGGCTGCGCGGCGAGACGACCGTGATCCTCTCGACCCACGTGCTCGGCGACGTCGAGCGGGTCTGCGACCGCGTCGCGATCCTCGACCGCGGGCGCCTCGTCATCGAGGGGCCGCTGGAAGCCCTCCTCGCAGAGCACGCCCGGCCGATCTTCCTCCTCGACCCCGATCCGGGCCAGGAACCCGCGGTGGCGACGCTGCGAGCTCGCCTTGCCGATGCCGCCTGGGCAACGGACGTGACGGCCGCGCCGGACGGACGGCTCCGGGTCGTGGTCTCGGACGCCGGCGCGGCCGCGGCCGGGATCCTGCCGCTCGTCGTCGACGCGGGGGTCAGCCTGGCATCGTTCGAGCGGGCCCGCCCGACCCTCGAGGACGTCTTCCTCGAGCTCGTCGGGCCGCCGGCTCCGGAGGACCTCGACGGGCGCGGCTTCGTCCGGCCCCGGGAGGTCGCGTCGTGATGGACGGCGCGGCGATCCTCCTGCGCAAGGAGCTCGTCGAGCAGTGGCGGTCGCTCCGCCTGCCGCTGACGGTCGTCGTGTTCGCGCTCATCGGGTTCGCGTCGCCGCTGCTGGCCCGGTTCACCCCCGAGATCCTGCAGGCCGTCGGCGGGTCGATCATCCCGATCGTCCTGCCCAAACCCACCGCCGCCGATGCGATCGACCAGCTCGCGAAGAACCTGACCCAGCTGGGTGCGTTCGTCGCGATCCTGCTGGCGTCGGGCGCGGTCGCCGCGGAGAAGGACCGCGGCACCGTGGCCCTGCTCCTCGTGCGACCGGTGGGCCGGGCCGGGTTCCTGCTCGCCAAGATTGCGGCGATCGGGCTGACCCTCGCGGTCTCGGTCCTGGTCGCCGTCGCCGCGGCGTGGTTCTACACGCTCGTGCTCTTCGAGCCACTGTCCGTGCCCGGAACGATCGCCGCCGGCGCCCTCGACTGGCTGTTCCTGATGGCGTGGGCCGCGCTCGCGTTCCTCGCGAGCACGCTGACCCGCTCGTCGCTGGCGGCAGCCGGGATCGGGATCGTGGCCCTGATCGCGGTCGGGGTCCTCGGGATCGTGCCCGCCCTCGCGGCCTGGCTGCCGTTCGGCCTGATCGGGGTCGGCCGGGCGCTGGCGCTCGGTCTGGATCCGCCGACGGTCTGGACGCCGATCGTCGGGACGGCGCTGCTGATCACCGCCTGCCTCGGCCTGGCCTGGCTGTCGTTCCGGCGCCAGGAGCTCTGAGGCGGCGGCGCTCAGACGACGCCGGACTCGCGGAGCGCGGTGATCTCGCTGCCCTCATAGCCCAGCTCGGCGAGGATCCCGTCCGCGTGCTGACCGAGAAGCGGCGGCGGCGTCCGGACGGTCGCCGGGGTCCGGGAGAGGTGGAACGGCGGGGCCACCTGCGTCGTCGGGCCGAGGACCGGATGGTGCAGCTCCACGGTCGAGCCGGCGGCCCACGGCGAGGCGAACGCGGCGCCGATATCGTTGATCGGGCCCGCCGGCACCTCGGCCTCGTCGAGCGCGGCCAGCCACACGGCGGTGGGCCGCTCCGCCAGGCGCGCGGCGAGCGTCGGGATCAGCTCCGCCCGGTTGGCGACGCGGTCGCCGTTCGTGGCATAGCGCGGATCGTCGGCGAGGGCGGGGAGGCCCAGGGCACGGCAGAATCGCGGCCACTGCCGCTCGCTGCCGACGGCGACGGCGATCGTCCCGTCGGCGGTCTCGAAGGTCTCGTACGGGACGATGTTCGGGTGGGCGTTGCCGCGGCGTCCCGGTGGGTCCCCTCCGGCGAACGCGTTCTGGGCCTGGTTCACGAGGGCGGCAAGGGTCGAGCCCAGCAGGTCGAGATCGATCCGCTGGCCGACGGTGCCCGGGCCGGAGCGCGCGGATGCCGACGCGGACGCCGGCCCCGGTCCCGAGCGCTCCCGGGCGACGAGCGCCGCGAGGACGGCGACCGCGCCGTTCAGTCCCGTCAGGACGTCGCTGACCGCGACGCCGACCTTCGTCGGTCCGTCGCCGGCCTCGCCGGCGGCCGGACCCGTGATCGACATCAGCCCGGATTCGGCCTGGATCACGAAGTCATAGCCCGGCCGGCCGGGATCCGGGGCCGCCGATCCGTACCCCGTGATCGCCAGGTGGACGAGCCGCGGGTTCAGCGCCTCGAGCGCCGCGTCGTCGAACCCGAGCCGGTCGAGACCGCCCGCCCGGAAGTTCTCGACCAGGACGTCGCCACGGGTGACGAGACGGCGGAGGACCTCCCGGGCGGCGTCCTGCCGCAGGTCCAGCCGGATCGATCGCTTGTTCCGGTTGACCGCGAGGGCGTAGGCCGCGATGCGCGTCCCGTCCGCCTCGTTCCCGACCCACGGCGGGCCCCAGCCGCGGGTCGCGTCACCCTCGGGCGGCTCCACCTTGATCACGTCGGCCCCGAGGTCGCCGAGGAGCATCGTCGCGTACGGGCCAGCGAGCACCGTCGAGCAATCGACGACGCGGAGGCCCGCCAGCGGTCCGGGGGCGGCAGAGGTCGTCATGCGCCGATGGTAGGCAGGGCGGCCGGGCCGCGAGCGGCGCTCCGCGCCCGAACGCCCGCAATGCGATGATCCGGTCATGACCGACCAGCCCACGACCGACGCCGCCCACGCCGACCAGCCCGCCGAGCCCGAGCCGCACCGGCTCACCCTGATGACCGTCCACGCCCACCCCGACGACGAGACGATCTCGACCGGCGGGGTGATGGCCAAGGCCGTCGCCGACGGCCACCGGGTGATCCTCGTGACCTGTACCCGCGGCGAGCAGGGCGAGATCGTCGTCCCGGAGATGGACACTCCCGAGAACCACCGCCGGCTCGGTGAGATCCGGGCCGGCGAGCTCGAGGCCGCGATGGCCGAGCTCAACGTGACCGAGTGGGAGAACCTCGGCTACCGGGACTCGGACATGATGGGTCGCGAGGGCAACAACGACCCGCGGACGTTCTGGCAGGCCGACCTCGACGAGTCCGCCGGGCGTCTGACGTGGCTCGTCCGGCGCTACCAGCCAGACGTGATCACGACGTACAACGACTTCGGCGGGTACGGCCATCCGGACCACATCCGGACTCACGACGTGGCGATCCGGGCGTTCGACCGGGCAGGCGACCCGGCCTGGTACCCGAAGCAGCTCGAGGCCGGCGTCTCGACGTGGGAGCCGAAGAAGCTCTACGAGACGGCGATCCCGGCCTCCGTTCGCGACGCGATGCGGGACGCGATGCGGGCGTCCGGCCGGCCCTCGTTCTGGGAGCCGCCCGAGGACGCCACCGAGGAGCAGCGCCGCGAGTTCGAGGAGTTCGCCGCGAAGATGCTCGTTCCCGACGAGACGATCACGACCTGGGTGGACGTCTCCGGCGACCCGATCGACCGGAAATGGCGCGCGATCCAGCGGCACGTGACGCAGATCGCGATGGACAGCGGCTTCATGACCCTCGGCGAGGAGGGCTGGAAGACGCACTGGGCGAAGGAGGCGTTCGTCCTTCGCGAGTCCCGCATCGGGCCGACCGCCCCCGAGACCGACCTCTTCGCCGGACTTGCCTGAGGCGTCCTCCCCGGCGCACCGCCGGGCGAACCCGCCGTTGGTGATGGCAGGAGCCGCATCAGACCGGCGTCCTGGCCGGCGGCCGCACCCGCGGGATTCGCGGTCGATGCGGCTACGCGCATCACGACCCAGGGCCGGCCGCCGGCTCTAGTCGGTCCTCCGGCCACGTCCGCGCTGCCGCACCGGACCTGACCCGTCGGGGTGGACGTGGACCCGCCCCCGACCGAAGGCATCGAGACGGCCCCAGCGCCCCGGGATGTCGAGCAGCTCGAGGTGGCCGATCGTCGCGGGCAGCGCCGGGTCGACGACGAGGTGATCGCCGAGCGGCTCGAGGCCGAGCATCGTCCGCAGGAGCAGCAGCGGCGCGCCGGTCGACCAGGCCTGCGGGCTGCAGGCCGTCGGGTACTTGACCGGATACCTCGTCACCGACCGGTCGTAGCCACCGAACGCCTCCGGCAGCCGGCCCTCGAAGACCTCGGCCGCGTCGAGGATGCCGCTCGCGATCCGCGCCGCCTCCTCCTTGAACCCGTATCGCCGCAGGCCCCAGGCGATGAACGAGTTGTCGAACGGCCAGACCGTGCCGAGGTGATAGCCGACCGGGTTGTAGCGGCCCTCGCCCTCCGCCAGCGTCCGCACCCCCCAGCCCGAGAAGAGCCGCGGGCCCATGAGGTGGTCCACGACCGACTTCGCCTTGTTGGCGTCGACGATCCCGCTCCACAGGAGCAGGCCGATGTTCGACGCGAGCGAGTCCACCTGGCTGCCGTCGGAGTCGAGGGCGAGCGCGTAGTAGCCACGGTCGGCGAGCCAGAAGTCGCGATTGAAGCGTCGCTTGAGATCGGCGGCCTCGGCTTCCAGCCGATCGGCCCAGGCCTCGTCCTTCCAGACGAGGCGGGCGAGACGCGCCGCCCGAAGCTTCGCGTCGTAGGCGTAGCCCTGGAGCTCGCACGTGGCGCGGGGGAAGCCGGGCAGCCGGCCGTCGGCGTAGGAGATCGAGTCCCACGAGTCCTTCCAGCACTGGTTCTCCAGGCCGGTCTTCTCATTGCGCCGCTGGTAGGCGACGTAGCCGTTTCCCTGCAGGTCGGCGTACTCGTCGATCCAGTTCAGCGCAGCGCGCGCCTCGTACTCGAGGTCGTGCACCAGCTTGGTGTCGCCGGTCCAGCGCTCGTACTCGTCCATCAGCACGACGTAGAGCGGCGTCGCGTCGGCTCCGCCGTAGTAGGGCGAATGCGGACGTTCCTCGAAGGCCGTCAGCTCGCCGTAGCGCACCTCGTGCAGGATGCGGCCCGGATCCTCGTCGCGGAAGTCGTCACGCCGCGTTCCCTGTCGAGCGCCGAGGGCTCGTAGCGTCGTG
>DATBPR010000430.1:0-4622 GCA_036561285.1 Candidatus Limnocylindrales bacterium
GGACGACCCGCTCGCAACCGCGGCGGTCGAAGCGTTGCTCGCCCGGATCGACGCCATGCCGCCCGTCGCACTTGACGCCGACCGGGTGGACCTTGGTCCGGCGTTCGTGAGGATCCTCCGAACGGCCGTCCAGCGGGTCGTCGCGATCGACGTCCGCGAGGTGCCGAAGGCCGAGCGCTTCGTCGATCTGATCAAGCCGGTGGCGATCGTCATGACTCAGGAGCACCATCGGACACCCTGGCTGCTTGCCGGCGCTCGAGCGGCGGTCCCGACGTTCGCTCTCCAGCACGGGATCCTCTACCGGACCCATCCCGGGTATCCGCCGATCCGCGCCGCGACCGTGGTTCTGCCGTCCTGCACGTTCGTCCACGGCGAGTTCGCGCGGAGGGCCCTGCTCGCGGGGGCGTACGAACCCGGCGAGGTCGTGGTGTCGGGATCACCGCGGCTCGATGACCACGCGGCACGCGACGCCGGCCGCGTCGCGGACGCCGCCCAGGCGGCCGGGCGTCAGGCCATTCGCGATCGGCTCGGAGTCCGTCCGACTGATCGCCTGCTCGTGGTGTCGACCGTCAACCTCCCCTACGTGCGTCGCACCCACGTGCTCCACATGATCGTCCGATTGCTCGGCGGGCCGCTGCCCGGCATCCACGTCGTGTTCAAGCAGCATCCGGGCGAACGCGACGAGTGGCCGTACCGCGAGCTGGTCGTGGGCCTTGCCCGGGCGGGGGGATACGAGCCGCCGTCGACGACGGTCGTTCGCGAGATCGACCTCTACGAGCTCCTGCGAGCGGCCGATGCGCACCTCGGCCTGCATTCGACGGTCCTGACCGACGCCGTGGCTGCGGGAACGCCGAACCTCATCGCCATCGTCGAGGGCAGGGCGGACATGCTCGGCTACGTGGATGCCGGCGTCGCGGTGCCGGTCCGCGAGGTGTCCGACGTTCGCGCCGCCATGTCGAACCTGCCCGTGCCGGATCCCGGGGCGCGTCGCGCCTTTCTGGACGACCACTTCAGGCCCGGTGATGCCAGCGCCCGGATCGTCGAGGTCATTCGCGCGATGGCAGGCTAGAGTCAGGCGATGTGGAAGGAGCTCGGTCGCGCCGGCGTCCACCAGGCCCTCCGGATCGACCCGCTGCGCCGGGTGGTTGCGCGTGAGGTCGCCCGCCAGAAGCCGGTGCCTCCCGCCGCACGGACGATCGACCCGACCCTCGCCGGCCGGGTGTTCATCGACCGGGCCGGCACGCGTCACGAGCTCGACCCCGCCCTGCGGACGCGGCTGAAGCCGAGCTGGCGGGTGATGACCGATCCCGTCGCGGTCGCGGCTCCGCCCACGGACCAGGCCCTGGCCGACCGGGCGCGAGTCGCCGAGCGGACCGTCCGCGAAGCCCGTGCCGTCGTGGCGACGACGGCCGGCGAGGAGCTCTGCGGCCGGATCCTCGAGATCGGCTGCTATGACGGCAGCACCGCCTACCAGCTCGCACGACGACCGGACGCCGACGTCGTCGGCTCCGATCTCGCCCGCTACTACGTTGTCCAGTGCCCTGGGGAGCCGACGGACGCCGAGGTCGCGGCGCAGGAGGCAGCCCTGGCCGGCATTCGCGAGCGTGCACGGGACGCCGTCGTGACGACCACGGATGACGAGGTTCCCGGAGCCGTCCGGTTCGTCGAGGATGACATCACGGCGTCGGGACTCGAGCCCGGCAGCTTCGACGCCATCGTGTCGTTCGAGGTTCTCGAACACGTGATCGATCCGGCGGCGGCCTTCGCCGCGATGGCTCGACTGCTCAGGCCGGGCGGACTGCTCTACCACGAGTACAACCCGTTCTTCGCTGCGAACGGTGGCCACTCCCTGTGCACGCTCGATTTTCCGTGGGGCCACGCCCGGCTCGACGATGGCGACTTCGACCGGTATCTGGTCGAGGTCCGACCGACCGAGCACGATCAGGCGCTCCGCTTCTACCGGCAGAGCCTGAACCGGATGACCCGCCGAGATCTCGAGAGCGGTCTGGCCGCGGCCGGTCTCGAGCGGCTGGCTCTGCTTCCGTGGCCGGATCGCAGCCTCGCGCCCCAGGCGACCCCGGCGGTCCTGTCCGAGGTTCGCGCGACGTACCCGGATGTCACCCTGGACGACCTGCTCGCGACATTCGTCACCGTCGTCGCCCGGCGGCCGCCGATCCAGGCCGGGCAGGTCGATCGCCGGCCGGCCGACGCCATCGGTGCGGCCAGGAGCGGGGCCTGACCGGCAGGTCCGCGGCCGCTCGCGGAACGCGGCCGGTCGCGATGATCGCCCATACCTATGTCGACGAGGATCCCCGCGTCCGGCGCGAAGCCGAGGCCCTGGTCGCCGCCGGTCACGAGGTGGACGTCTTCGGGCTCCGGCGCCCGGGCGACGCCGGCGCCGGCGAGCTCGACGGCTTCCGACTCCATCGGCTGGACGTCCAGCGTCATCAGGGTGCCGGCCTCGCCGTGTACCTGCGTGAGTACCTGTCGTTCCTGGGGCGATCGGGTTGGGCGCTCGCGCGCGCTCATCGCTCGCGTCGCTATGGCCTCGTCCAGGTGCATAGTCTCCCGGACTTTCTGGCCTTCGCGGCGCTCCCTGTCCGACTGACGGGCGTGCCGCTGGTGCTCGATCTCCACGAGGCAATGCCCGAGTTCTTCCGGAGCCGGTTCCCGGGCGCCTCGAAGCCCGCCGTCCACCGCCTGCTCGTCGCGCAGGAGCTCGCGTCGATCCGGATCGCGTCGTCCGTCCTGACCGTCAACGAGGCGCTGGCCGAGCGCCTGCGGACCCTTGGCGTCCGCGCGGGAAAGGTTCATATCGTCGCCAACGCTCCGTCGCTCACCCGCTTCGATCCGTCCGCCTACCCCATCCGGACGTTCGCTGCCGACGGAACCGTGCGCCTGGTCTATGCCGGGGCCTTGACGCCGATCTACGAACTGGACGTCGTCCTCGACGCGCTGGCCCGCCTCCGCGCGGACCGGCCCGAGCTCGCCATCACCCTCGACGTCTACGGCCGCGGGGACCTCGAGCCGGCGTGGCGCGCTCGGGTCGTCGAGGCCGGCCTCGCCGACCGCGTCCGCTTCCACGGTCGGATCGCGCTCGACGATGTGCCCGCGGCCATCGCCGCGGCGGACATCGGGCTGTCTCCGACCCGTCGGGACCGGTTCACCGATGTCAGCCTGTCGACGAAGACGTTCGAGTCCGCAGCCATGGGAAAGGCCGCCATCGCGAGCCGCCTGCCGATGGTCGAGGCGACGTTCCCCGCCGGGACCGTCCGGACGTACGAGCCGGGTGACTCCGGATCGCTGGCCGCGGCGATTCGCGAGCTGGTCGACGACCCGGTTGGCCGTGAAGCCTCGATCGCGGCGACTTCGGCCGTCGTCCGCGAACGAAGCTGGGAACGTGAGTCCGTCGCCTATGTCGAGCTGATCGAGGAGCTCATGCGCGGCTGAGATCGCGTCGCGAGCTGCCGGCCCGCCTGGCTCCGCCGTGCCAGCCGCCAGGCGAGATCCGCCCAGCCGTGAGCCTGCGCTAGGATGACGCTCGCTCGAATGCCGGACAGGAACCGTCCCGGCGCCGGACGACGCGAGCTGGGAGGTCATCCTTGACGCAGGCGGCGGACCGCCGGATCGCCATCGTCGGACTCGGCTACGTCGGGCTCCCACTCGCGATCGCGTTCGTCGAGGCCGGTCTGACGGTCGAGGGGATCGACGCCCATCTGCCCCGCGTGGAGGAGTTGTCGGGCGGCCACTCACCGATCGACGACATCTCCGACGAGCGCCTCGTGTCGGCGCTGACAGCCGGCCTCTCGGTCGTCGGCCCGGCCGATGCGCATCTGAACGACGCGGACGTGGTCTTCGTCTGTGTACCGACTCCGATCACGAGCTCCAAGGATCCGGACCTTGGACCGGTCCTGTCGGCCGCCGATCTCATCTGCGGACAGCTCCGGCCGGGCCAGCTGATCGTCCTCCAGTCGACAACCTTCCCGGGCACGACGATCGGGCCGTTCCGGATCGCGCTCGAAGGGGCCGGACTCAGGGCGGGAACGGACTTCGATCTGGCCTTCGCCCCGGAGCGGGTGAACCCGGGCGACCCGGCGAGCGCGATGAAGAGCGTGCCGCGACTCGTCGGTGGGACGACCCCGGCCGCGACGGCCCGGGCCGCCGCGCTCCTTCGCCATATCAACGACCACGTGGTCGAGCTCAGCTCGCCTGACGCGGCGGAGCTCGCGAAGCTCCTCGAGAACGTCTTCCGGAACGTGAACATCGCGCTCGTCAATCAGCTCGCCCTGCTCTGCGAGCGGATGGGCGTCGACGTCTGGGAGGTGATCGACGCCGCGGCGACGAAGCCGTTCGGGTTCATGCGCTTCACGCCGGGCCCGGGCGTCGGTGGTCATTGCATCCCGGTCGACCCGTACTACCTCTCGTGGCGCGCGCGCGAGTTCGACTTCGTCGACCGGTTCGTGGAGCTCGCCGGCGACATCAACCTCGCGATGCCCCGGCACGTCGTCGACCTGGTCGCGGAGGCGTTGAACGATCGCGGCCGGGCGATCCGCGGCGCGCGAGTCGGCGTCATCGGCGTCGCCTTCAAGCCGAATGTCCGCGACCCACGGAACTCGCCCGCG
>DATBPR010000431.1:0-3040 GCA_036561285.1 Candidatus Limnocylindrales bacterium
GTGCTGAGCCTGGCGTTCACCCTGCTCTCGCCGCCGGCCTATGCCGGCAAGGTGTCGCTCCTCGTCACGCCCCAGCCGACGGCCACGGGGGCCATCAACTTCGGCGACATCCAGACGACCCAGGCACTCGCGCCGACGTTCGCGGAGCTCGCGACGACGACGCCCGTCCTCCAGCGCGTGATCGCCAAGACCGGGGTCGAAGTGACCGTCGACCGGCTCGCCCAGGACGTCTCGACGCGCGTGCCGGCCGGGACCAGCCTCGTCGAGGTCACCGTGACGAACCCCAACCCGGAGACAGCGGCCAGGCTCGCGAACGCGATCGCGGCCGAGCTCGCGGACTATCCGGGCACCGGGCTCGGCTCGCAGCAGAACGCGTTGAAGGTCGCCCTCGTGGTCGTCGACCCCGCTTCGCCACCGGCCCAGCCGACCGGGCCCGGGATCCTGATCCGGGCAGCCCTCGGCGGCGCGATCGCGCTCTTCCTGTGCATCGCGTTCGCGATGCTGATCGAGAACCTCCGCCAGGTCCGCAGCACCGCGGAGCCGACGCCGACTCCTCCCTCCGGCCCGGCCCGGCCGACCGAGCCATCGGACGACCGCATGCCTGCCACGCAGCAGCGCGAATGGGTCGCGCCGGCGCCCTCGGCCCCTCCGCCGACCGTCGCGTCGGTTGGCCTGACGTCCGGCTACGCCGGCGCGAGTCGGCCGCCGATGGCGGTTCCGGCCCAGCCCGGCGCAGGACCGGGCGGTTCGTCGACGAACCCCGCCGGGCCCACGGGATCATCGTTGACGCCGTCCTCGACGACACCCGATCCCATCGCCTCGACCGGCCCGTCCGCCTCGTTCGTCGCCTCGGCCGGGCCCACTGTCGGTTCCCCCTCGCCGCGCCCGATGACCGCCGGCGGCGCGGCCAGCCCGGGCGAGCCTGAGCCGCTGCCGAGCTGGGCGACCCGGTCCACCATCCCGTGGCCCTCGGCGAGCGCCATCGCGACCCCCACCGTCGTGCCGGCGTCCCGCGTCTCTGCACCGCCGGCCGGCGAGTCCGCCCACGTGACGTCGGGTCCCCCGCGGCTGACGAGCGCGCCGGCCACGTCCGCGGGAACCGCGCCGGCCCCTGCTTCGGCGAACACGAGCCCGTCCCAGGACGCGAGCGTCGCCGCTGCCGGGGGAGCCGGCCTGTCGAGCGCGGACACCGCGAACGCGGGCCCTTCGGATGCTTCGGTCGAGTCGACGCCGAAGGCGAAGGCCAAGCCGAGCCGGAAGAGCAGCCGGCGTCGCGCGCCGGATCCCGCCCCCGGCACCTGAGCCGACCCTACGGCACGTAGGTGACCTGCACCGCCAGGTAGTCGAGCCGGATGTCCTTCGAGGCCCGGTCGGATACGTCGATCACGCGGAGCCGGAAGCTCGCGTTCGAGAGCTGCGGGCCCGTCCAGGTCCGGCCCCAGGTGTCGGCGGCGCCGCCGAGCGTGTACGTCGTCGTGCCGACGCTGGCAACCGTTGCCGACTTGGCGGCCGTCCAGCTCGTTCCGCCGTCCCACGACAGCTGGACGCAGACCCAGCTCGTCCCCGAGTTGTTGTTCTGCCCGACGTCCGCCCGGACCTGGATCCCGACGATCGACGAGGCCGTCGCCGGGACGCCGAGGCCGAAGTCCCAGAAGCGGTGGGCGTCCTTGCCCGCGTCCGTGCAGCTCAGGTTGGTGTTCGTCCCGGTGTTGGCGTCGGTCGCGATGCCGCCGCCCGCCGCGCAGGCGTTGGCCGCCAGCGATTCGTAGCCGTCCCCGTCGCCCGTCGTCTCGGGGGCATTGGAGGCGGTCGTGCAGCCGTGATAGCCGCTCGCCGTCTGGCCGACGCCCGCCGAGACCTCGGCGGTCGACGCGCTCAGCCAGCTCTGGAAGTAGCTCCGCAGCACGTAGAAGTACGTGCCGTTCGCCGGCGGTGTGTTCGTGGTGTTCGCCGCCGCGCGCGGCGTGACCGTGGCGACGGTCGTGTACGGGCCTCCGCTGACCGTCGCTCGCCGGACCTCGTAGCCCGCCGCGTAGGTGTCGACGGTCGGGGTCCACGCCAGCGACACGGCGGTCGTGCCTCCGGTCGCGGACAGGGCGGTCGGCGGGTCGAGCGTGTCCGTCGTGATGGTCTTCGTCGCCGTGGTGGTATCGGTGAATCGGGCGAGCGAGATCGACGCGGCGCCGGCGGCGCCGGCGATCAGCGGCGACAGGCCGACGGCCAGGGCGAAGGCGACCGTCCGACGCGGCCTGCGCGCGCTCACCCGGCCGTCGATCCCGGGTGTCGAGCCCGCCACCGAAGCCGGCGGTTGCGCTCGGACCGGCTGCGGGCGATCTGCCCCCGGGCGCTCGGCCGGGCCCGGCCGGCGGGGTCGCGGACGAGCGATGTCCGGGTGCCGGGGGCGACGAGGGCGAGCACGAGCGGGCCCGGGGCGGGCCGGAGGACCGGCAGCGTCGGGAGGCCGGGTTGGAGGGCGTCGTCCGCGGCCGGACCGCCCGCCGACGTGGACACGGTCGCCGGACCGGTGGCGCGGCGGCGATCCGGGCCGGGGATCGGCTCGAGCGATTCGAGCAGCCACGCGATCGCGAGCAGCGTCGCGGCGAGGCCGACGACGAAGATGACGCCGGTCGGGATCGAGAGGAGGGCCAAGAGGTAGCCCAGGTACGGGATCGAGAGCTCGACGCGGCCGATGATCGCGGAGGCCTTGACGAGCGTCGGGTCCGCGTCCGGGTTCGCGTCGCCCTTCGTCCGGACGTAGCGTCCGTCGGCGCGGTCGACGACCGCCTCGATCCGGTGGGTGAAGATCGCGTTGGCCTCGGCCACCCGCATCGAGACGACGTCACCGGCGGCAAGGCCGGCGGGATCGACGGGCACGACCACGACGGCCGAGCCGAGCGGGATCGCCGGCTCCATCGAGCGGCCGCCGATCGCGAGCGTCTCCCGGCCGGTCAGCGGGACGAGCTTCCCGAGGACGACGCCGGCCAGGACGACCAGGATCAGCGTGATCAGGGCGATGTCGACGATCCGACGCAGCCACACG
>DATBPR010000432.1:0-1910 GCA_036561285.1 Candidatus Limnocylindrales bacterium
CGCGCGTTCTCCGGGTCGAACAGCGGCGTGGCGCCGGCGACGGCCACAGTGACCGGGTAGCGCTCGCCGAAGTACTCGACGAGGAGCCGTTCGCCGGGCTTCGCATGCGCCGGCGGCAGGTACGCCATCAGGAGGTGCGTCCCGACGGAGGGCCCCGAGCCCGCCGACGTGACGTACGACCGGCGACCCTTGGCGTCCACGATCGACTCGCCGTCGAGGGTCAGGATCGGCTCGCGACCGAGCATGTAGCGCTTGACGCCGGTCGACGAGGTCGGGTCGTCGACGGTCAGCGTGCACAGGACGGCGGCCGGATCGGACGCCCGCTGCCGCTCGTAGGCCGCCCGGCCCGTGAAGTCGGCATCCTTCACCGTCGGCCGGGCCATCCCGGCCTCGACCAGGTCGAAGTCGAGCTCCAGCTCCGCCCCGTGGGCGCGATAGCCCTTCTCGATCCGCGAGGTGACCGCGTAGGTGCCGATCCCGACCGGGGCGAGACCGTGCGGCTGGCCCGCCCGCCAGAGCGCGTCCCAGACGCGCAGCCCCTGCTCGATCGGGACGTAGATCTCCCAGCCGAGCTCGCCGACGTAGCTGATCCGCGACGCGAGCGTCCGGACGCCGTCGACGTCGACCGTCTTCGAGGTGAGGAACGGGAAGCCGGCATGGCTGATGTCGGCCCGGCCGTCCGACGCGGCGCCGAGGATGTCCCGCGCCCGCGGGCCCCACAGCCCGAACGTCGTGTACGCGTTCGTCAGGTCCTGGAGCTGGGCCGAGCCGTCGGCCGGCATCGCGTCCTGGAAGAGCTTCCGGTCGCGCATGCCCATGCCGCCGCCCGTCACGACGCGGAACCGGTCCTGGGCGAGCCGCATGATCGTCAGGTCCGCGAGGATCCCGCCGGCCGCGTTGAGGAGCGGCGTGTAGACCGTCCGGCCGGGTGCGACGTCGACCTTGTTGACGCAGAGCCGCTCGAGGACCGCGCAGGCGGCCGGTCCCGTGACGTCGAAGATCGCGAACGCCGAGAGGTCGACCAGGCCCGCCCGGTCGCGCATCGCGAGGTGCTCGGCGTTGATGATCGGCGACCACCAGCGCGATTCCCACTCGGCCTCGCGCGGCATGACCCGGTCGCCGTACTCGCCCAGGAGCCGCTCGTTCGTGCCGTACCAGAAGGGCCGCTCCCAGCCGGCGGCCTCGAAGAGCTCCGCGCCGAGCTCGACGTGCCGGTCGTACGCGGGCGACAGCCGGATCGGCCGGTTCGAGGCCCACTGCTCCATCGGATGGACGATGCCGTAGGTCTTGTTGTAGCCCTCGACCGCCCGGGCGGCGATGTGCTGCGGCGTCCTGTGATGCTCGTAGAAGCGGGCGATGTCCGAGCCGTGCGGATCGATCTCCGGCTCGCCGTTCGTCATCCACTCGGCGATCGTCTTGGCGATCCCCGGCGCCTCCTTGATCCAGATCGCGGCGGCCGACCAGAGGTTCTTCACCTCGGGCGTTTCGCCGATGATCGGATTGCCGTCCGGGGTCAGGGACAGGAGGCCGTTGATCGCCAGCTTCACGCCCGCCCGCTCGTCCCCGACGATCTCCGGGAAGAGCTCCAGCGAGTCCTCGAGCTGGGGATCGAAGTCCTCCTGGGTGAACGGCAGCATCGTCGGCGAGAGCGCGGAGGCGGCGATCGACGGGATGTCGTCGGCCTCCATCAGGATCGCCCGGTGGGCGTACGAGCCGATCTCGAAGCCCGTCCCGTGCTGGCGCTCGTACATGTTGGTGTCCATGTCGCGGACGATCGGGAAGCCGACCTCGCGGGTCGTGTGCTCGAACTGCGGGACCGGCCCGATGTCGATCATCTGGTGGACTGCCGGCGTCAGCGGGATCGACGCCCCGGCCATCCGTGCGATCCGCGGGCTCCACACCCCGCAGGC
>DATBPR010000433.1:0-1730 GCA_036561285.1 Candidatus Limnocylindrales bacterium
CAGGACCTTCGCCCTGGACCTCACCCCGGGGATCCGTGAGCTCCCGGCCACCATCGCCGCCTCCCAGCCCTGGATCGACCAGACGGCGGCCCTGCTCGGCAAGAACGAGCTCGGATACATCGCCAGCCAGCTGCGGGTCGCAGGCCCGGGAGCGGGCAAGTCCACCGACGAGGGCAGGCCGCTGTTCTCGCAGATCGGCCTGCTGAGCGGATGCGTGGACAACGTCCTGATTCCCACCGGAAACGTCGTCCTGAACGACTCGGGCGGCGGCTACAACTTCACGACCGGCGTGCCGAACTTCAAGGAGTTCGGCTACACGGTGACCGGCCTCGCCGGCGAATCCCAGCCGTTCGACGGCAACGGCCCGTCGCTCCGCTTCTTCTCCGCCGGCGGCGCGGTCCCGCCGGGCGGCCCGGTGCCCAACCTGCGGCTGTCGACCGGCGGCCCCCCGCCGCAGGAGGCCCTGTGGGGAGGCTCGACCGTTCCGCCGATCGGCACGAGGCCCGTCACCAGCTCCGAGCCTCCCTTCCGGACCGACGTCACCTGTCAGAGCAATCCCATCCCCGACCTGAACGGGCCCGCAGCCAACCAGGGCCCGCCTGACCCGTCCCCGTACCCATGAGACACGCCCTGAGAACCCACCTGCGCGACGTGCTGGCGATTGCCGGGCTGATCCTGGCCGGTCTGTTCGCCGTCACCGTGATCCTGATCAACCAGCGCGCGGTGCTGCCGAGCTGGGTGCCGCTGATCGGTACGGATCGCTTCGCGCTCAGCGCCGACTTCTCCACCGCCCAGGCCGTCACCCCGGGTCAGGGACAGTCGGTCGACATCGCGGGCATCAAGGTCGGCGAGGTCAGCAGCGTGACGCTGCAGGACGGCCACGCCGTCGTCGGGATGGAGATCGACAACAAGTACGCGTCCCTCATCCACACCAACTCCTCGCTCCTGCTGCGGCCGAAGACGGGCCTCAACGACATGGTCGTCGAGGTCGACCCCGGGACCCAGTCGGCGCCGAACGTGAAGGAGGGCTCGACGATCCCGCTCTCCTCGACGCAGCCCCAGGTGAACCCGGACGAGTTCCTGGCCACGCTCGACGCGGACACCCAGCAGTTCCTGAAGCTCCTGCTCGCGAACGGCGCGGAGGCGCTCGACCCGGCCCAGGGCCGTGACGTCCAGCTCTCCAACGCCCTGCGCCGCCTAGACCCCTTCGCCCGCGACATCGGGCGGATCTCCGGCGCCCTCGCGACGCGGCGCGCGAACATCGCAAGCTCCATCCACAACTTCCAGCTCCTCTCGACCGAGCTCGGCAACCGCGACCAGGACCTCGTCAACTTCGTGGATTCCTCCAATGCCGTGCTCGCCTCGTTCGCCAAGGAGCAGGCGTCGATCCGCAGCTCCATCCGCGAGCTCCCGGCGACGCTGAAGGGGGCCAAGGGCGCCCTCACCAGCGCGAACAACCTCGCCCTCCAGGCCGGCCCGGCGCTCAAGAAGTCCATTCCGGGTGCGAAGGCCACAGCGCCGGCGCTGAGGGCGCTCCGTCCGTTCTTCCAGCAGACAGCCGGGCCGATCGAGAACCAGATCAGGCCGTTCACGCAGCAGGTCGCGAGCCCAGTCACGCATCTGGCTCAGATCTCTCAGGGCCTCGGCAAGGCCTCGCCCGGCCTGCGCACCGGCTTCACGAACCTGAACTCCGGGCTGAACGCCCTCGCCTACAACCCGCCCGGGGACCA
>DATBPR010000434.1:0-9459 GCA_036561285.1 Candidatus Limnocylindrales bacterium
TCACAGGGCCTGGCCCTTCGCCTCGGCCCGGGCGTGGAGCGCGACGGCGATCGAGCGACGAGTCAGCATGCCCCGGAGCACCGTTCCGTCGATGACCGGCAGCCCATCGAGATGCGAGATCCGCAGCCGTTCGAGGGCGTCGGCCAGGCTGTCCTCCGGGCTGGCCACCGGCATGGTGTCGCCGCCGACCATCACGTCCTCCGATCGGGTCGTCGGCCAGCTCCGCTGCGGCACGGACCGGACCTGGGCGGCCCCGACGATCCCGACGACCGCGTCGTCACGGAGCACCGGCAGGGCCGGCCCGACGGTCCCGTCGAGGATCGAGGTCGCGAACGTGTCGAGCGTCAGCTGTGGCGAGAGGGTCTCGAGGTCCTTCTCCATCGCCTCGGACACGCGGATCCCCTGGACGAGATCGTCGAGGACGAGCCAGCGGTCGACCGACCGCGCCGACGCCATCAGGAACCAGCCGACGAGCCCGGTCATGATCCCGTCGAACGTGTCCTCGGTCAGGATCAGGACGAGGCCGAGGAGCAGGAACGCGCGGCCGGTCCACCGGCCGACGCTGCCCGCGATGCGCGTTCCGGATCGCTGGTTGCCGCTCCGCGCCCAGGCCGCCGCCCGGACGAGCCGGCCGCCGTCGAGCGGGAACGCCGGAACGATGCTCACCCCGGCCAGGACCAGGTCGAGGGCGCCGATGATCGCGAGCAGGTCCGCGACCGGCGCCCAGGCCGGGGTGATGGTGTACAGGGCAAAGCCGACCACGAACAGGCCGGCGCCGATCACGGCGCTCGTCAGGGGGCCGGCGATCGCGATCGCCGCTTCCATGCGCGGGGTGCTCGCGATCACGTCCACGGCGGCGGGCGAGCCGATGAAATGGACGATGACGACGTTGCCTTCCTTGCCGTCCCGCCGAGCCAGGACCGCATGCGCCAGCTCGTGGGCGACGACCGTGAGCATGAACCCGACCGATCCGGCCAGCCCGATCCCCCAGCTGAGCGGCGCCGTGACCGTCGACTGGAAGTCCGTCAGCCGCTCCGCGACGGTGACCGTGATGATCGCGATGATGAACAGCCACGAGATGTGGAGGCGAACCTCGAACCCGAGGATCCGGGCAACGGCGATCCCGTTCATGCGACCGGACCCTCCGTCGGGACCGGCGCGGGACCCGGGGCACCGGCCGGCGCGGTCGCCGGGGCGCGGCGGGCGAGCCGCCGGGCGACGAGCCACACGGCGGCCGCCAGCAGGAGGATGAACCCGCCGAGCGCGATCGTCGTCTCGGACCAGAACGCGTCGGGGAAGAGCTGGACGAGCTTGTCCGTCGCCACGTCGAACGTGTACGAGCCGCTCGGGAAGAACAGCTCATGGAAGACCGCGAACGCCTGATCGAAGAAGAACGTCGCGACCACGCCGGCGATGACGATCGCGACGGCGAGGCACTGCATCCCGATCTGGACGGCCCGCCAGGCCCGGGCGGACCGGCCGCGTCGGACGGCCACGACCAGCAGCACGACGAGGACGGCGGCGGCGGCGATCGCCAGGGCATAGAACCCGGCGAAGACGCCGCGGACGTCGCGCATGTGCGCCCGTTCGCGCTCCTCGAGGACCGGTTGGCCGTTCACCTGGACGTCGAACGCCGGCGGCCCGATGACGAGGTCGTGGAGGATCGCGTTCGTCGCGGTGGCGAGCTCGCCGGGGGTGTAGCCGGTCCACTCGGCCGATTGGGCCCGACCCTGCTCGACCGACACCCACGGGGGCGAGAGGAACGGCAGGATCGCGATGGCGATCACGACGACTGCCGCCGCAAGGCCGATCAGGACGGAGGCGACCTTCTCGCCGACGGTGCCGGTCACGCGGGCATCCTAGCCCGGCGGCCCCGCGAGCGGCGGTCCTCGAGCGGCCTCACGATACGGGCGTCAGTCCTCGAGGGTCCTCGCCTGCTGCCACCAGCCCGAGATCGTCAGGTCCGCCGGGACGTCGAGCTTCAGCTCCGTCGCGCCGCGGGCGACGCGCTCGCGGAAGGCGTCGAGATCGAGGGCCAGGATGTCGTGGAGCCCGTCGATCCCGGCCTGCATCAGCATGTGATGGTCGTCCGGTCCGAAGCTCGCGAGGTTGAGCATCTGGGCCTCGTCACGCCAGGTCAGGACGTCGTTCGTATCGGCCGCGAGCTGGTCGGCGAGCGTCTGGCGGCGTGTCGGCGTCTCGCTGACCTCGAGCAGCATGCCCGTCGTGAACACGCCCTGGCGCTCGAGCCGGTCGAGGTGGACCTGCTCGATCCGCGTGAGCTCTCCGATCGGTGGCACAGTCGGGACGATCCTCCGAGGATGCTGGACCGTCCGATGATGCCACGTTGCCACCGGCGCACGCGGCACCGTCCGTCGCGCGCCCGAAATGCCCGTGCGCCGGGAGGCGACACGGGGACCACGCACCGGGGCGCAGGATTGAACGAACTCACGGAGGATCGGCATGACCACGACCGATGACAACAAGGCGATCGTCCGACGCTTCGTCGACGAGATCTTCGTCCAGGGCCGCAAGGACACCGTCGACGAGCTCCTCGCGGACGACTTCGTCGCCCACACCTGGCCGTCCACCGGGCACCCCAGGGACGACCTGAAGGCCGCCATCGACCGGACGTCGGGCGCCCTGCAGGACCCGGTGTTCATGATCGACGACCTGATCGCCGAAGGCGATCGCGTGGCAGCGCGTATCACCACGGCCGCGACCCAGGTCGGGACGTTCATGGGCATGCCGCCGAGCGGCAAGCGCTACGAGATCGGCGAGATCCACATCTTCCGGCTGCGCGACGGCAAGGTCGTCGAGCACTGGCATCAGCTCGACCAGATGGGGATGATGAGGCAGCTCGGCGCGATGCCGGCCGGTGGGCAGGGCGACGGGGCCCAACCGAAGGAGCCCGCAACGGCCGGAGCGACTCGCGGCTGACCCCTGGCCTACTCCAGCGGGCGCCCCTCCAGCGGCACGTCCCAGTGCGCGTCGAGCAGCTCGAACCGGTGCTGCTCCTCGCGCCGGTAGGTCTCCTGGTCCGGGAACAGCCGGGCCGCGATCTCCGCTTCGCTGTGGGCCTCCATGGCCGCCCAGTCGCGGTAGGTGATCGAGACGAGGACGTCCCAGTCCGCCCGGCCGTCGCCGTGGAACCGCGGCGTGGACATCTCGACCGCCGTGAACCGGCCGTCCGCGAGCTGCTCGCGCAGGATCGGCCAGTGGTTCTTCCGGAAGAGCCCGACGAACTCGTCGTGGGCGCCCCGTTTCGTCCGGTAGAAGTACAGGACCGTGATCGGGCCGTCGCTCATCGCGCCAGGACCTCCTCCCCTGCCGTCCGGAGCAGCTCCCATGCCCGCTCGACGTGGCGGCGCTCCGTGCGCAGGTTGCCGATCGCCAGGCGGATCGTGAACCGCCCGCGCAGCTTCGTGTGGCTCAGGAACACCTCGCCGGACCGGTTGACCGCGTCCATCACGGCCGCGTTGTGGGCGTCGAGCGCGGTGTCGTCACCGGCGAGGGCCGCTGGAACGTGGCGGAAGCAGACCGTCGAGAACGGGACGGGCGCGAGTCGCTCCCAATCGGGCGCGTCATCCACCCAGCCGGCGAATGCCCGCGCCAGCTCCAGGTGGTTCCGGATCCGGCGCCGGAGGCCCTCGAGCCCGAACCAGCGGAGCACGAACCAGAGCTTCAGCGCCCGGAACCGGCGACCGAGCTGCGGCGTGTACTCGTTGTAGTTCCGCTCGGTCCCATCGCCGATCGAGTCCACGGTCCGGAGGTACTCGGGCACGAGGCTGAACGCGTCACGCACGACCTCCAGCCGGCGGCTCAGGAGGAGCGACGCGTCCACCGGCGTCCAGAGCCACTTGTGCGGATTCACGACGATCGAGTCGGCCCGCTCCCAGCCCGCGAACGGGGCCCGCAGGCCCGGATCGATCGCGACGGCCCCGGCGTAGGCGGCGTCGACGTGCAGCCAGAGCCCCTCGCGGGCGGCGATGTCGGCGACCGAGGCGACGGGGTCGACCGAGGTGGACGAGGTCGTCCCGACGGTGGCGACGATCGCGATCGGTTGCCGGTCGGCTGCCCGATCCGCGGCGATCGCCGCCTCCAGCGCGTCCGTTCGCAGCTCGAACCGGTCGTTCGTCGGGATGCGGACCAGCGACGCGCGACCCAACCCGAGGGTCATGCACGCCTTGTCGATCGAGGAATGGGCCTCCTCCGAGGCGTAGACGCGGAGCGCGGGGACGTCCGATCGGCCGGCGATCCCCGACGCCGCGGCGTCGATCCCGGCTGCCTGTCGCGCGGCGGCCAGGGCGATCAGCGACGAGGTTGACGCGGTGTCGGTGATCAGGCCGTCGAACCCGCGCGGGAGCCCGAGCGCCTGGCGCAGCCAGTCGACGACCACGCCCTCGAGCTCGGTCCCGCTCGGCGACGTCCGCCACAGCATCGGGTTCTGGCCGAGCGCGGCCACGAGCATCTCGCCGAGCACGCCGGGCCCCGAGGCAGTCGAGGCGAAGTAGGCGAAGAACCCCGGGTGCTGCCAATGCGTCGCATTCGGGACGATCAGGGCCAACGTGTCCTCGAGCATCGCGTCGAGGCTCTCCGGCGTCTCCGGCGGACTCCCTGGCAGCGCCGCGGCGACCGACCCGGGCGCGATCGCCGGCAGGACGGCGAACCCCTCGACCCCTGCCAGGTAGTCGGCCATCAGGTCGACGACACGGTGGGCAGCGGCCCGGAACGCCTCCGGCTCGAGGTCGCCGAGCCCGTCGAGCTGGGTCTGATCGAGGGCCTCCGGGCGCTCCGCCGGCACGCCGGCCGGGGGTCGTTCGACGGTCGCCATGCCCCGAAGCCTACCGGTTCCGGACATGACGAGGCCCCGCGACACGGAGGGATGGTCGCGGGGCCTCGGTCCCCAGTGATGTTCGACGTTGCGCCGATGGATACGCCAGCGCGACGCCGTCGGATGCCGGTGCTACGGACGGCTGACGGTGAAGCTGTCGCCGCCGCTCGAGACGTTGCCGATCTTCACCAGCGGGGCCCCCTTCGGCGTCACCATCGTCGTCCGCTCGCGATTCCACGGACCGACGACCCCGTCGAGGTGGTCGCCCAGCCTCGCCTGGGCGCTGGTGAAGCGAATCGGGGCGAACGACGGCAGGGTGAGCTGGTGGCAATGCCCCGGGCAGTCGCCCGTCGGCGCCTCGACGATCCATTCGGCGCTCGCGCGGGCGGCCTTGGGCGCACGTTCGTGGACCTGAGAGGTCGCCCCCGTCGTCAGGTCGACCACGGTCAGGACGAACTCCCGCTTCCGGAACACCACCGACGCCGCCATCCGGTCGCCCGGCTTGATGACCGCGGCGAACGATCGGCTGTAGGGCTGGTTCGGGTAGACCTGGTGCCACGCGAAGTGGCGTTCGACGCCGCCGCGGCACTCGCCGGCCGTGCCGACCTGGATCAGCGGCCGCGTCGTGGTCGCTCCATTGTCCCCGTCGATCCCGACCCAGATCGCCTCGCTCCGGACGCCCTTCGTCGGGCAGCGGAGCTTCGGCTCGGTCCAGCGGGCCTGGACGCAGACGACCCGGGCACCCGACTGGCGGGCGATGTATCCGCCCCAGTTGAGGGAGGTCGCGGAGAGAATTGCGCCTTCGGCGGTGGACGGCGTGCCGGTACAGGCCGGGAGATCGCCCGCGGCGGGGGCCGGGCTGGCGGTCGGCCTGGCGCTGGGCGTCGGCGATGCGCTCGGGCTCGCCACGGGCGAGGGCGATGCGCTCGGCCGAGGGGTCGGCGTTGGCGCCTGTGTCGGCGCCGCCGCGAGCGCGGACGGCCCCGGTGGAGCCGGCGTCGGCGAGACGTCGCCGCCACAGGCGGCCGCCAGAGTCACGATCGCCACCGCTCCGGCGATCGCGGCGGCGCGTCGACTCCAGCCCCGGTCCCTCGTCATGGCGGGATTGTCGCCGGTCGGCGGCGCGAGCGGTCGGGTCGGCGGAACGGATGGTCCGACACGTCGTCGCGGACGTTCGCTACGCTCCGGCCATGGCCGACACGATGCGGGCGTTCGTGATCACCGGGCCCCGGGCCGCCCGGGTCGAGGAGGTCGCCAGACCGCTCGCGGCGCCGGGCGAGGTCGTGGTCGACGTCGAGCGCGCCGGCGTGTGCGGCACCGACGTCGAGTTCTTCACGGGCGACATGGCCTATCTCCACAGCGGCGAGGCCGCCTACCCGATCCGGATCGGCCACGAGTGGACGGGCACGGTCGCCTCGATCGGTGACGGCGTCGACGAGGCGTGGCTCGGCCGGCGGGTCGTCGGCGACACGATGCTCGGCTGCCGCCACTGCGCCCGATGCCGGGCCGGGCGACAGCACCTTTGCGCGGATCGTTACGAGGTGGGGATCCGGAACGGCTGGCCGGGCGCCCTCGCCGACCAGGTCCGTGTCCCGGCATCGTCGCTGCACGCGGTTCCGGATGGCATCGACGCGGCGACCGGGGCACTGATCGAGCCCGGTGCCAACGCCTGGCGGACCGTCGATGCGCTCGGGCTGGCGGCCGCTGACCGCGTCCTGATCGTCGGCGCCGGCGCGATCGGCCTCCTCGCCGCGCTGATCGCCCGGGCGCGCGGGCTTGCGGTCGACATCCTCGGCCGGAGCGAGGGCTCGCTGCGGTTCGCCGAGTCCCTCGGGTTCGAGCGGACGTGGTCGGTCGAGAGGCCGCCGACCGGCCGGTACGACGGCGTGATCGACGCATCGCACGATCCCGCCTCGCCGGCGCGCACCATCGCGCTCGTCCAGCCCGGCGGTCGCGTCGCGTGGATCGGCCTGTCGGGAACACCGAGCCTCGTGGACAGCCGGCGGATCGTCCTCGCGGACGTCACCGTCGTCGGCGTCCTGAGCGGCTCACCGGGGCTGGCGGGAATGATCGAGCTCGTCGCCACGGGGCGCGTCGACCCGTCGCCGCTCGTGGCGGCGGTGGTGGGCCTCGACGCGGTCGCCGAGGCACTCTCCGGGCATCGCGGCCGGGATTGGGGCGGCGGCCCGAAGATCCAGGTCGACCCGCGCCGGTGAGGGCGACCGGAATGCGCGCCGCTGAAGGACGCCGGGTTGGTTCCCGGCTTCAGGACTCGAGAGATCGCTAAGGGACTCTCCCGCCGGATTGCCGAATCGCGGCAGGCGATGGCGTCCCCGGATTGCCGACTCGTCGCGTGGTCCCGGCGCCGCCCGCCGAAGAGGATGGAACCTGTTCGGCGGATGCTTCGCCCGGCCGAACGGCGGCCGAGCCCCGCTGGCGAAGGACGGAGTCAGCAGCGAACGATGAACCTCATGGATCGCGTCAAGTTCAATTGGGCGTGGCACCGGTATCAGTGGCAGCAGCGACGTGCGGAGGCACGGGAGCGACGCCAGATGCAGCCGGTCCGCTCGCTCGCGCGCCTCAACCCGGTCCGGGGACGTTCAGTCCACTGAGCGCAGGCGCAGCACCATCAGCGCCGTCGAGAGACGGCGACCGTTCTCGCCATCGAGCGGATGGCCGAGCAGCGACTCGATCTTCTCCAGCCGATAGGCCACGGTCCGCGTCGCCAGGTGGAGGTGCCGCGCCGCCGCGGTCACGTTCTCGCCCGCGTCGAAGTACGCCTGCAGCGTCTCGATGAGCTCGTCGCCGAACCGCTCGTCGGCGAGCACCGGCCCGAGCTCGCGGCGCACGGTCGCATCGGCGAACTCCGCATCGGCGAGCAGGAGCCGCTCGAGGGCCAGCTGCTCCGGGTCCGCGATCCAACCCCGGCGGCCGAGCCGCTCGGCCATCCGCGTGGCGTCGACGAGATCGGCATAGGTCGCCCCGAGCGACCCGACGCCGTCCACCAGTGGTGACCCGACCGCTACCCAGGCCGGCCGGGCGGCTTCCGGAGAGGCCCCGCGGCGTTTCCTCGCAGCCGGCAGGGCGGCGGCCGCGAGTCCGGCGAGCACGCTGTCAAGGGCACTCGGCACGCGGGCCAGGCCGGCCCAGTCACCGATCGCCAGGATGGCGATCCGGCCGAACAGCGGCAGGACCGCCGGCAACCGAATCCCGGCTCCGACGCCCTCCGCCCCCGGGGCGGTCGACCCGAGCAGGTGGCCGATCCGTCCCGCCAGGACCTCGAGATCCTCCTCGCCGATGCCCGGTCGGTCGGGCGTGGGGTCGCTCTCGGGCGATGGCGCGACCGCGATCAGGCGATAGGCGCGATCCGGGCTCAGGCCGTAGCGAACCGCGAGCCGGCGGAGTCGGGCCGCGCTCGACGCATCCTCGGCGACGACGCCAAGGAGCTCCTGGAGCGCGCCCCGGCGAGCCGCAGCAGATCGGGCGAGGATCTCGCGCTCGGCCGACCGGTACCCGTCGGTGACCGCGAGCGAGGTGAGCTCGTTCCAGAGCAGGAGGAAGCGGCCGAACGGCGCCAGGAGCCCGGCATCCAGCTCGCCGGCCTCGATTGCGGCAATGCACCGCTCCCAGATCAGGCGCCGGGTGACCGCGTAGCGATGGAGCATGACGACCAGGCGCCGGTCGCTCCGGGCCGCGATCGCGCCCGACGCGCGCTGGATCGCGACGATCGTCTCGAGGTCGAGCCGGCCCCGCTCCTCGAGAGACCGGGTCTCGGCGAGGAGGTCGTCGAGGGACTCGACGGGCAGCGAGCGGGCCGGCGGCCGCTTGTCGACGCCTGACCGCAAGCGACCGAGCTCGGCCTCGATCGCGGCGACGGCGGCGGCCTCTGGTCCCAGCTGCCCGTTCAGGGCGATCGTGCCGATGAGGACGCTCGTGTGGACGTCCTCGACCGGCTCTCCGAGCTCCGCGGCCGCTGCGGCGGCCAGCTCGTCGGAATCGGGAAGCACGCGGCGGATCGCCGTGAAGAGGTCGTCCGTTCCGTCCATGAGCCCTCCGGTTGCGTTGGCGCATTGTGGCCGCGCTGCTCGGTTCCTGCAATGGCCGGGCATGGCGCCTCGGCCGCTGGCGCAAGAACCATGCAGCGCGACGATCTCCGGACTGCCGGATGTGGGCGATGGCACGAAGGTCGCGGCAACCGATCATCGACGAAGTGGTCGGCCCCGAGGTTCGACCGTCAGAGAAGGAGCAGACAACCCGTGCTGTACGTCGCAGCCATCTTCACCCCGCAGATCGCCTTCGCCTGGCTTCGCCGCCCGTGGTGGACGGTCTTCAGCATCCTCGTCCTTCCCTTCCTCGCCGTGATCACCCTGTCCATCGCGTGGTGGGTCGTGGCGGCGTGCGCGATCAAGGCGGTCGCCGAGTACAACACCGAGACCCGCCAGGCGGAAGTCCGCGCCGTCGTCGCAGCCACGGCCTGACGCTGACGTCAGCCCGGCGCTGAGGAGGCCCGGGCAACCTGATCTCCTCAACAACGGCCCGAGGGATCGAATCCCTGGGGCCATGCCTAGTCTCCCGCCAAGCGGTTACCCGCCGATGTGCATGGAGTCGAGGTCCACCGCAGAGCG
>DATBPR010000435.1:0-3150 GCA_036561285.1 Candidatus Limnocylindrales bacterium
CGGATCGACCTGAAGCTCTCGAAGGACGAGGTCGCGTCCGCCAACTGACCGGACCCGGCGGTGGCGGTCCACCGCGAGTGTGGGCCGCCCGCGGCTCGAGATCAGGCGGTCGCCGCCACCGGCTCCAGCCGCCGCCGGAGGTGCTGCCCGGTCAGGGAGCCCTCCGCGCCGATGAGGTCCGCCGGGGTGCCCTCGAAGATCACCCGTCCGCCGTCGTGGCCGCCGCCGGGACCGAGGTCGATGACCCAGTCGGCCCGGGCGACGACGTCGAGGTTGTGCTCGATGACGATGACCGTGCGCCCGCTCTCGACCAGCCGGTCGAGCAGGCCGATCAGGTTGTCGACGTCCTGCATGTGGAGGCCGGTGGTCGGCTCGTCAAGGACGTAGACCTCCGTCGCGCCGGACATCTCGATCGCGAGCTTCAGGCGCTGGCGCTCGCCGCCCGACAGCGTGTCGAGCTCCTGCCCGAGGGCGACATAGCCGAGCCCCACGTCCGCCATCCGGTCGAGCATGACCCGGACCGGCTTCTCGGTGAAGAACTCGCGGGCCTCCTCGACCGGCAGCGCGAGGGCCTCGACGATGTTCCGTCCGCGAAGCCGGTACTCGAGGACGTCGTCGGTGTAACGGCGGCCCTCGCAGACCTCGCAGATGCTGACGACCTCGGCCATGAACCCGAGGCTCGTGTAGGTCTTGCCCAGGCCGTTGCAGTTCGGGCAGGCACCCTCGGAGTTCGCGCTGAACAGCGCCGGCTTGACGCCGTTCGCCTTCGCGAACGCGGTCCGGATCGGGTCGAGGATGCCCGTGTAGGTCGCCGGGTTCGATCGACGGGACCCCCGGATCGCGGACTGGTCGATGACCGTCACCGACGGGTCCGTCCGCGGCAGGCAGCCGTGGATCAGGGAGCTCTTGCCGGAGCCGGCGACGCCGGTGATGGCGACGAGGACACCGAGCGGCACGTCGACCGAGACGTCCTGCAGGTTGTGGAGCCGGGCGTTCCGGATCGGGATCGAGCCGCGCGGAGCTCGTGGCACCGGCTTCAGCTCCCCCCGCTGGTCGAGATGGCGGCCGGTGGCCGTGCCCGACGCGATCAGCCCGACGACCGGTCCCTCGTAGACGACGGTCCCGCCGTGGGGACCGGCGCCCGGTCCCATGTCGACGACGTGGTCGGCGATCCGGATCACCTCCGGGTCGTGCTCGACGACGAGGACGGTGTTGCCCTTGTCGCGGAGGCGGCGCAGGAGCGCGTTCATCCGTTCGACGTCGTGGGCGTGCAGGCCGATCGTCGGCTCGTCGAAGACGTAGGTCACGTCGGTCAGCGACGAGCCGAGGTTGCGGATCATCCGCGTCCGCTGCGCCTCGCCGCCGGAGAGCGTTCCCGCCGGCCGGTCCAGGCTGAGGTAGCCGAGCCCCATCTCCACGAACGAATCGAGGCTCTCGCCGAGCGCGCCCAGCAGTGGCCCCACCGATGGCTCGTCCAGTCCGCGGACCCACGCGGCGAGGTCGCTGATCTGCATCGCGCAGGCGTCGGCGATGCTGACCCCGTCGATCTTCGAGGAGCGGGCCGCCTCGTTGAGCCGAGTGCCGCCGCAGTCGGGGCACGTGCTGAACGTCACCGCTCGCTCGACGAACGCGCGGATGTGTGGTTGGAGCGCATCGACGTCCTTGGAGAGCATCGACTTCTGGATGCGCGGGACGAGGCCCTCGTACGTCAGGTTGATGCCGTTGATCCGGACCTTCACGGCGTCCTTGTGGAGGAAGTCGTGGAGCTCCTGCTCGCTGTAATCGCGGATCGGCTTGTCCGGGTCGAGGAAGCCGGACTCGCTGAACATCCGCGTCGACCAGCCGTCGGCCGTGTAGCCGGGGACGCTGATCGCGCCTTCGGCGAGGGACTTCGTCTCGTCGTAGAGCTGGGTCAGGTCGATCGCGTTCGCGGTGCCCATGCCCTCGCAGCGCGGGCACATCCCGCCGGCCACGCTGAAGCTGCGCCTCTCCGTCTGGCCGCCGCCGCGATCGATCCTGACCGCACCGGCGCCGCTGACCGAGGGGACGTTGAACGAGTACGCCTGGGGCCCGCCGATCTGCGGCTGCCCGATCCGGCTGAACACGACCCGGAGCATCGCGTTCGCGTCGGTGACCGTCCCGACGGTCGAGCGAACGTTGGCGCCCATCCGCTCCTGGTCGAGGATGATCGCGGTCGTCAGCCCCTCGAGGGAGTCGACGTCGGGGCGGGCCAGCGTCGGCATGAAGCCCTGCACGAAGGCGCTGTAGGTCTCGTTGATCAGCCGCTGCGACTCCGCGGCGACCGTGCCGAAGACCAGGGAGCTCTTGCCCGAGCCCGACACCCCGGTGAACGCCGTGAGGCGCCGCTTCGGGATGTCGAGGCTGATGTTGCGGAGGTTGTTCTCGCGGGCGCCACGGACCTCGATGGCGCCCCAGTCGCCGGCCAGGGTCAGCCCCCCGCCTTCTTCACGAGCTCGGCGATCCGCTTCTCCACGATCGGGGTCAGCTTCGTCACCGCGAATTCGACCGGCCAGATGTCGCCGTCGTCGATCCGCGCGTCCGGCTGGAATCCGAACGTGGCGTAGCGGACCTTGAACTTGGACTTCGGCTTGAAGAAGCAGAGCGTCTTGCCGTCCTTGGCGTACGCCGGCATCCCGTAGTACGTCTTCGGCATGAGCTCCGGCGCCGTGGAGGTGACGAGCGCATGGAGGCGCTCGGCCATGGCCTTGTCCGGCTCCGGCATGTCGGCGATCTTCGCCTGGATCTCGGCCTCGCCCGCGGCGCGCTCCTGCTCCGGGCTGAGCTTCGCCGCCGCCTTGCGCTCCCTGGCGCTCGCCTGCATCGCGGCCTGCTCTTCGTCGGTCCAGACCTTGTCGGTGGTTCGGGCCTTCTCGTACTTGCTGGCGGTCTTCGTGTCCGGCATCTCGGTGTCCTCTCCGTCGGATCTCGTTGGGCGACCTTCAGGCTAGGGTAGCCGGACCGCGGCGGCTTCTCCGAAACTGCTCAAATCCCAGGGGTGCGGCCTGGGCGACCTGACGGACTCCGGCCCGGGTGCCATCCTTGGTCCATGCCCAGCATCTACGAGGCGGCGGGCGGCGCAGACGGCCTGACCCGCCTGGCAGGCGCCTGGCATGTGCGGGTCCTCGCTGA
>DATBPR010000436.1:0-1610 GCA_036561285.1 Candidatus Limnocylindrales bacterium
AAGCCCGCCTCGATCACGTCGACCTTGAGCCGGGCGAGCTGGCGGGCGACCTCGAGCTTCTCGGCCGCGGTCAGCCCGGCGCCCGGCGCCTGCTCGCCGTCCCGGAGGGTCGTGTCGAAGACGCGGACGTTGCCCGGCGCGACCGCGGTCGCCCGAACGGTGCCGGTCACCGGGCGGCTCCCGCGCCGGCCGGCGACGCGTTCGTCGTGGCGTCGACGGCCGACTGGGCCTCGCCCGCCTCGACCACGACCGGGTTCAGGAAGGCCATCTTGCCGCGGAGCTCCCGGCCGACCTCCTCGATCTGGTGGTGCTTGTCCTGCTCGCGGAGCCGCCGGAACTCCTCGCCGCCGGCCTCCTGGACCGCGATCCAGCGGGTCGCGAACGAGCCGCTCTGGATGTCCGACAGGACGTCCTTCATCGCCGCCTTCGCGCCCTCGGTCACCCGCGGCCCGGAGACGTAGTCGCCGAACTCGGCGGTGTCGCTGACGCTGAAGCGCATGAAGTTCAGGCCGCCGCGGTACATCAGGTCCACGATCAGCTTGAGCTCGTGCATCGTCTCGAAGTACGCGAGCTCGGGCTGGTAGCCGGCCTCGACGAGAGTCTCGAACGCCGCCTTGACGAGGGCCGACACGCCGCCGCAGAGCAGCGCCTGCTCCCCGAACAGGTCAGTCTCGGTCTCCTCCGTGAACGTCGTCTCGAGGACGCCGGCCCGGGTCGAGCCGATCCCGCGGGCGTAGGCGAGGACGCGGGCCCGGCCCGTCCCGGTTGCGTCGTTCTCGACCGCGAACAGCGCCGGCACGCCGCCGCCCTGCTCGTAGACCGAGCGGAGGAGATGGCCCGGGCCTTTCGGGGCGACCATCCCGACGTCGATGTCGGAGCCGGGCTGGATGCGGCCGAACCGGATGTTGAAGCCGTGCGCGAACATCAGCAGCTGGCCGGGCCGGAGGTTCGGCTCGATCTCGGCGTCGTAGACGGCCTTCTGGAGCGTGTCGGGGACCGCGATCATGATCACGTCGGCGGCCTTCACGGCGTCGGCGACGTCCATCACCTTGAGGCCGGCCTCCTCGGCGTTGGCCCGGCTCTTCGAGCCCGGCTTCAGCCCGACGACGACGTCGACGCCGGACTCGTGGAGGTTCCGGGCGTGGGCGTGCCCCTGCGACCCGTAGCCGATGATCGCGACGGTCTGCCCGTCGAGCGCCGCCGGATCCGCGTCAGCGTCGTAATACATCCTTGCGGTCATCGTCTGACAGCCTCCTCGATCGATGACGACCCGCGCGACATGACGACCGCGCCGGTCCGGACCAGCTCCTTGATCCCGTAGGTGCGCACCAGCGCGACGAACGCGTCGACCTCGTGCTCCGGCCCCGTGACCTCGACGATGACGGACTCCGCGGCGAGGTCCACGACGCGCCCCTTCGAGAGCTCGACGAGCTTGAGGATCTCGGCCCGGTTCCCGTCGGTCGCCCGGACCTTCACGAGCGCCAGCTCCTGGGCCACGACCGGCTCGGCGGTGACCTCCTGGACCTTCAGGACGTCGATCAGCCGGTAGAGCTGCTTCGCCGCCTGCTCGACCGCGACGTCGTCGCCGTGGAGGGTGATCGTCATCCGGC
>DATBPR010000437.1:0-5548 GCA_036561285.1 Candidatus Limnocylindrales bacterium
CCGGCAACACCGTCGTCTTCAAGCCCTCGAGCGACACGCCGCATTGCGCGACGCTGCTCGTCGAGCTGATGGCCGAGGCCGGCTTCCCGCCGGGCACCGTCAATCTCGTCACGGGCGCGGGCGGCGAGGTCGGTGACGCGATCGTCGAGAACCCCGACGTCAGGGTCGTGTCGTTCACCGGATCGTCCGACACGGGGCGGCATCTCGCCGAGCAGGCCGGCCGCAAGCTGAAGCGGCTCAGCCTGGAGCTCGGGGGCAAGAACGCGATCGCCGTTCTCGCCGACGCGGACCTCGACCTTGCGACCGACGGGATCCTCTGGTCCGCCTTCGGCACGACTGGCCAGCGCTGCACGGCCGCGAGCCGCGTCGTCGTGGAGCGGGCGGTCGTCGAGCCGCTGCTGGAGCGTCTCGAACGGCGCACGGCGGCGCTCCGTCTCGGGTCCGGGCTCGACGAGGCCGTCGACGTCGGGCCGCTGATCAACCGTGGCGCGGTCGACAAGGTCGCCGGCTATGTCGACATCGGACGGTCGGAGGGTGAGCTCGTCATCGGCGGCGCGGCGGCTCGCGACGGCGACCTCGCGAACGGCCACTTCTTCCAGCCGACGATCTTCCGCGAGGTCGGCCCGATGGACCGGATCGCCCAGGAGGAGATCTTCGGGCCGGTCCTGTCGATCATCCCGGTCGACGACTATCCATCCGTCGTGACCGCCGTCAACCAGACGCGCTACGGGCTCAGCTCGTCGATCTTCACCCGCGACGCGAACGCCGCGTTCCGGGCGATGCGCGACTTCGAGACCGGGATCGTCTACGTCAACGCGGGCACGACCGGCGCCGAGACCCACCTGCCGTTCGGCGGCTGGAAGGAGACAGGCAACGGTCACCGCGAGGCGGGCCATGCCGCGCTCGACACGTTCACCGAGTGGAAGGCGATCTACGTCGACTTCAGCGGCCGCCTCCAGCGGGCCCAGATCGACAACCAGTAGCCGCTCGGGATCGCCGCGTGAGCCAGCCGCCCCCGAACCTCGAGATCCGGCCAGTGACGCTGGACGACCTCGAGACGCTGATCGACGTGTACCTCGACACCGCGCTTCATCACGCCCGGATCGATCCCGAGGTGTTCGGCGTTCCGTCGCGCTCGGAGGTCGCGATCCGCCTTCGACGGCGCGTCGAGGGTCGCGGCAAGAGCGGCGAGTACGTCGCCGCGATGGTCGGCGACGAGATGGCCGGCTCCGCGTCCGTGGACCTCGCCGATCCCTTCGCGCCCGGAAACATGATGCGCAACGTCCCGATCGCGGAGTTCGGCGTGTCCGTCGTCGAGGCCTGGCGCGGGCGGGGCATCGGGCGGGCCCTGATCGGCCACGTCGAAGGCTGGGCGGCTGCCCACGGCGTCGAGCGGATGGTCCTGAACGTCAGCGAGGCGAACGAGGGCGCCATCCGCCTGTATCGCGAGCTCGGCTATCGCGACTACGACCGGGCGATGCTCAAGCGGCTCGACGGCCGGTGACCTTCGACGACGTCCGGCGGATCGCCATGGCCCTTCCGGAGGTGGAGGAGCGCGTCACCTGGGAGACCGATATCACCTTCCGGGTCCGCGAGAAGATCTTCGCCATCGGCGGAGAGGGAGCCACCCGCGTCTCGATCAAAGCGAGCCTGGAGACGCAGGCGGAGCTCGTCGAGCTCGATCCGGTGACCTTTGCGCCGTCGGCCTACACGGGCCGGTTCGGCTGGGTGACCGCCGATCTTGCCCGGGTCGACGAGGCCTTGCTGACGAGCCTGCTCCGCGAGGCGTGGCGACGGTCCGCGCCGAAGAAGCTGGCCGCGACCCGGGAGGCCTGAGTGTCCGAGACGCCGGACCGCGAGGCGGTGGATCGCGGATCCGTGAAACGCGACGCCGCGCCCGCGGCCGACCTCCCGGATCACGTCCGGCGGAACCGGGCCGCCTGGGACCGCTGGGCCGGCGAGTACGTCGCCAACGGCGAGCGAAGCTGGCGGCTCCTTCCGGGCGACGAGAAGTGGGGGATCTGGGACATCCCGGAACGCGAGGTCCGCCTGCTGCCGGACGACCTCGCCGGTCGCGACACGATCGAGCTCGGATGCGGGACCGCGTACGTGTCGGCGTGGCTCGGCCGTCGCGGCGCGCGACCGGTCGGGATCGACAACTCCGAGGCGCAGCTCGCGACGGCTCGCCGGCTCCAGGCCGAGCACGGGCTGACATTCCCGCTCATCCACGGCAACGCCGAGGCGGTTCCCTTCCCGGACGCGAGCTTCGACCTTGCGATCTCCGAGTACGGCGCCTCGATCTGGGCCGATCCCTTCGCCTGGGTCCCCGAGGCCGGCCGGCTCCTGCGGCCCGGCGGGCGCCTGATCTTCCTGATCAATGCGACCCTCCTGATGCTCTGCATGCCGGACGAGGAGCGGGCCGCGACGAACGAGCTGGTCCGGCCCCTGCGCGACCTTCATCGCCTCGAGTGGTCGGAGGACGAGTCGGTCAACTTCGCCCTCAGCCACGGCCGCTGGATCGGGCTGCTCCGGGCCAGCGGCTTCGAGATCGAAGGGCTCGTCGAGCTGTGGCCGGGCGAGGGCGCGACGTCCGACTTCCCGTACGCGACGGCCGAGTGGGCCGCCCAGTGGCCGACCGAGGAGGTCTGGATCGCCCGGAAGCCCGGCTGAGCCACGGAACCGAATCCGCCCTCCGATCCGTACCCTTCCGCAACGACCTCAGCCAGATCCTCCGGTACCCTGACCCCGTGACCGTCACCACCTCGCCCGCCCCCAATCCCGCTCCCGCTCGCCCCGGCCGTCCGTGGACGGTCCGCGTGGCCGCGTGGAGCTCACGCCACCGCTGGCCCGTGGCGCTCCTCTGGTTCGTCCTCACGATCGGGCTGTTCGCGGCGAGCCTCGCTGCCGGCGGCACGCGGGCCGTGGAAGCCGTCTCCCGGAGCCAGGGCGCCAAGTACGAATCGGTCGAGGCGACCCAGATCTTCAACGATGCCAACGCGAACGCCGGGCCGCAGGCGCCCGCGTCGCAATCGGTCATCGTGCTCGTCAACAATCCGGGCGGGACGATCACCGATCCGGCGTCGGCCGCCGCCGTCAAGGACATCGTTTCGCGCCTTACCGCTCTCCAGGCGACCGTCGACGGGACGGCCGGCCCGGTCTTCGAGCAGCTCGTCGACCCGAGCACCGCGCCGCCCCAGGCAGGACTGATCTCGCCGGACCAGAGCACCGTCCGGATCGTCGGGCAGGTCCCGGGCGACGGAAAGGCCCTCACCGATCGGCTGGAACCCCTTCCCGCGACGCTCGACGAGCTGCGTGCCGCGCACCCCGGCCTGGCGATCCACGTCCTGAGCAACGCGCTGGCCAACGGCGAGATCGCCGAGCTGATCAACAGCGGGCTCGACAAGTCGTTGCTGCTCACGCTCCCGATCACGTTCGCGATCCTGCTGATCGCCTTCGGCGCGTTCGTCGCCGCGGTCGTGCCGCTCGTCCTCGCGGTGACCTCGCTGCTGGGGGCATTCGGCGTCCTCGCGCTCTACAGCCAGGCCGTCTCGCCGGTCAGCCCGTATGCGAGCCAGCTGGTCGTGCTCATCGGGCTGGCGGTCGCGGTGGACTACTCCCTGTTCATGGTCACCCGATTCCGGACCGAGCGGCGACACGGGCGTTCGAAGCTGGGCTCGATCGAGGCGTCGAGCGCAACGGCCGGTCGCGCGGTGTTCTTCTCTGGGCTTGCGGTCACGATCTCCATCGGCGGCCTGTTTCTGCTGGACGACCCGCTCTTCCGGTCGATGGCCATCGGGACGATCGCGGTCGTCCTGATCTCGGTCGTCGGCTCCCTGACGTTCCTGCCGGCGGCCCTCGCGATCCTCGGCGACGGCGTGAACCGTGGCCGGATCCCGTTTCTCGGCCGGGAGCGACCGGAAGGCAGCGGCGTCTGGGCGACGATCGTCCGGGCGGTGATGCGGCGTCCCGTGATCTCCTTCCTCGTCAGCGGCGGCCTGCTGGTCGTCCTCGCGCTGCCCGTGGTCCGGCTGCATCTCGGCACGGGGGACTTCTCCTCCTTCCCGGACTCCCTCGACATCGTCCAGGCGGTCAACCTGGCAAACGCGAAGTACCCGACAGGCGTCGGCCTCGACTTCAACGTCGTCGTCACCGACGCCGACAAGCAGTCGACGAAGGACGCGATCGCGAAGCTCGGTCCGGCCATCTCGGCGATCCCCGGAATCGGCGGCCCGGCAGACGTGGTGATGGCGGCGGACGGCAAGACCGCGTCGGTCAACTTCAAGATGCAGGGCGACCCGAACGATCTGCGGAACCAGGACATCGTCAAGCAGGTCCGCTCCAGCATCGTGCCCACGACCTTCGGGGGCGCGCCGGGCGCTCGCGCGCTCGTGACCGGTGACGCGGCCTACACGCTCGACGTCGCCGACTTCTACCTGAAGGGCATGCCCCAGGTCATCGCCTTCGTCCTGAGCCTGTCGTTCCTGCTGCTGCTCGTCGCCTTCCGCTCGATCGTGATCCCGATCAAGGCGATCCTGCTGAATCTGCTGTCGACCGGCGCCGCGATCGGCCTGATGGTGGTCGTTTTCCAGGAAGGCTGGCTGCAGGACGTCCTCGGGTTCAAGCCGGGCCCGATCGAGTCATTCGTGCCGATCTTCATCTTCACGATCCTGTTCGGGCTCTCGATGGACTATCACGTCTTCATCCTGACCCGGATCAAGGAGGCCCGGGATCACGGGATGACCTCGAACGAGGCGGTCGCCCGGGGCATCTCGATCACCGCGGGGACGATCACGAGCGCGGCCGCGATCATGGTCTGTGTCTTCGCCGTCTTCCTGACCCTCCCACTGACGATCATCAAGCAGCTCGGGTTCGGGCTCTCCGTGGCCGTGCTCATCGACGCCACGATCGTGCGCTCGATCCTCCTTCCCGCGACCATGCGGCTCCTCGGGGAGTGGAACTGGTGGCTTCCGCGCTGGCTCGGCTGGCTGCCCCACGTGACGATCGAGGCGGACCTCGACGACGAAGCCGGGCAGGCGGACCGCGAGGCGGTCGAGCCCGGGGCCCGCCGACCCGTCGCCGACCCGTCCGCCTAGCCATCGCCGCCGCGCGTCGCGGCGTCGGCTCGGCGTGATGGGCTGCCGGCGGTCGCGATTTGCAACTCCGTCGTCATCCTTCGACGCCTTCGCGTGATCGCCGGGACGCACGCGGTCTGCGAGCATCGGCCGACCGTCCGGACCTCTCGACAGGCGCCCGCTCCCGGCCGGCCCGGAGAGAGGCGCCCAGCTGGGGGATGGAGAACCGCGTCCTTGACGACCATCATCTCGATCCTCGGCATCCTCGGCCGCGCGCTCGGCCGGGTCCTCACGAGCTCCCTCGGCTGGGCGACGAGCCTCCTCTACGGCCGCGTCCCGAAGGACCATCAGGTCTACGTCGAAGCGATGTTCGGCGCGTCCGTTCTCTGGGCGGCGCTCGTCGTCCTGACCCTCATCCCGGCCGTCTTCGGCTTCGTCCTCTCGACGACGCCGTTCGTCCCGTCGCTCGGCCTGGC
>DATBPR010000438.1:0-1608 GCA_036561285.1 Candidatus Limnocylindrales bacterium
CGCTCGGCACGTTCCCGGAGCAGGCCGACGAGTGGGTGGAAGAGGTCAGCCGCCTCGCAGCGAAGGACGACGAGGTCAGCGAGTACGTCCAGGCGCTCCAGGAGCGCGACGAGGACGACGAGCCGCTGACCCCGACGTCCGGCGAGTCGATCGCCGCCGAGTTCGAACGCTACCTGCGCCGCCGCGGCCCCAAGCCCGGCGACGCCCGGTAGAACGCCCAGACCGATATCGGCGCCCGGTCAGGCCGCCAGGGCGTCGGAGTTGACGGGCTGAAGGACGGCGACGGCGGTGACGTGCGCCGCCTCTTCGGAAGCGCCGTCTCCGCGCGCCGCTGCCGGCGTCGTCCAGCGCCCATCCGATCGCACGCGGCGTCCGCGGAGGGTCTGGGCGACGTCGCCGAGCACGGTCGGCACACGGCGACGCGACGGCAGGAAACGCAAGAAGAAGGTCAGTCGAAGCACCCAGGCGAGCACGCCGGTGAACGGCACACCGTAGAGTTCCGCGATCGACCGACCGACGCCGAAGGACGCCGCCTGGCCAAGCCCGCGATAGCGGAAGGGTAGGGCCGAGCGCCCCTGGACCACCCTGGCGACGTTGCGGCCCGCGTGGGCGCCGGCCTTGATCGCCCAGAGGGCATTCGCGGGCACAGGCGTCGCGCTGCCCCGGGTGTGCACCCTGGCGGCATCCCCGGCGGCCCAGATTCCGTCGGTCACCCGAAGGTCCGCCGCGGTGACGAGGCGACCACTGGCGTCCAGCCACGACGGGTCGAGGCCGCGAAGTGCCACCGGTCGCAGTCCGATCGTGCCCAGCACCGCGGACGCCGCCAAGACTGTGCCGTCGGAGAGCACGGCGCCGTCCGGCGTGACGGCCGCGAGGCGAGTGCCGGGTCGCACCCGGACGCCGAGACGGTCCAGTTCCCGGTCGGCGCGCCGGGCCAGGCTCGGATGTTCGGCGCGCAGGACTGGAAGCACCTGCTTCCCCGAGTGCACGAGCTCGACGGTCAGCCGGCCGCGCCCCCGGTCGGCGATCGCGGCGGCCATCTCGACGCCGGCGAGGCCTCCGCCGGCGACCACGACGCGCGTCTGGGCACCGGCCCCGGAGTCGGTCAGCTCTGCGATGGCGGCGGTGAACCGGGCGAGTTCGCCCGGCGCACGCAGGGTGTACCCGAACTCTCCGAGCCCCGGCACATTGTCGATCGGCTCCCTGGCACCGGCACCGATGATCAGCTGGTGGTAGGCCAGCTGTTCCGTCGCTCGCCCGTCGGCCGGGCGGACGGTCACAGTGCGACCCGCCGGATCGACCTCGGTCACGATCCCGTGGATGATCCGGAGGTCGCCGCAGGCAGACGTCAGGAGGGTCCTGGTGCGCTCGACCGGCATCAACCCGGCGAGTACTTCGCCGGTGAAGCCGTGGAAGTTGTGCGCGGTGTCGGCGCTCACGACGACGATCTCGACCTCGCCGCGCCGGATCTCGGCGCGCAACCGGCGGCGCAGCTGGTTGCAGGCGTGCAATGTCACGTAACCCCCGCCGACCAGCACGATTCGCCGTGCCATCAGGCGATCCGTTCCAGGAGGTCGACGTCCAGCTCCGCACGACCGTCGGCAGCCT
>DATBPR010000439.1:0-2953 GCA_036561285.1 Candidatus Limnocylindrales bacterium
TCACGGCGTCGAGTGCTGCGCGGGCGACACGCTCCCGTTCTTTCGGGTCGTGGCCGGCGACGGCACCGTGGTGTCCGAGGGCCCGGTATCCGGCGGCGCGTCCGGCGGACCGGACGGCACGACCTACGGCGGCAGTTACGGCTCGACCCCGCTCGTCCTGACGGCCGGCGACTACTCGATCACCGCGTGGTTGGCAACGGACACGGGCGGCGCGGTGGGCCAACCTCGCGATGAGTGCTCCACGCAGGTCACGCTCTCGTCCCTCGGCGACGTCGCGCTCAGCGCCGATTTCCAATCCAACAAGGCGTGCACATTCCGGCCAGCCGCCACGCACCAGCCCGGCTCGTAGGAGTCCAGCTGACGCGCCGTCTCTTCAGGCGTGCTCGCCAGCAGATGCTGCAGGCTCCGCCACGAACGGGTCGAGATCGCGGCGAGCGCGTATCGTGCGGGTCCGTAGCGAGACGACCGGGAGGCCGGTATGACCATGCGAATCCCGCCCGCCGGAACTCACGGCACGCGAATGCCGAGGGGCGCGGTCGCGCGAGCCGGGAGCCGGTTCATGGCCGGCCTGTACCGGATGACCGGCGGCCGAAGCGGGGCGGATGCCCTGCTGATCACCACGGTCGGCGCGCACTCCGGCCAACGCCGAACCGCGTCGATCCGGCGGTTCGACGACGGGCCCGGCCGGTGGCTCGTCGTCGGCTCCGCGGGTGGATCGGCCCGGAACCCGGGGTGGCTCTACAACCTCGCCGCACACCCGGACCAGGTCTCGATCGAGATCGGCAAGGACACGTTTCACGTTCGACCGGAGATCCTGGCCGACGACGAGCGCGCGGTCGCCTGGAAGCGCGTCGTCAGCGAAGCTCCGAACTTCGGCAGCTACGAGCACAAGACCGACCGGCAGATCCCGGTCGTTCGCCTGACGGCGGAGCCGTAGGCCGGCGGGCCGCCGCCGGGCCCGGAGGACCGATAGGGAAACCTTCACTTCCTGTCCATTCCGTGCCCGCCGACCCATACTCGGAGCATCGGGAGGAGGCAGGGAGCCACCGGGCTCTCACCCGCGCGGCGCTCCCATCCGGTCGCCAAGACCGTCGCGCAGGGCCAATGGCGAGTCCGACCCCCCGTCGCCGGGCACGCACGTGTCCCGTGGAGGTCCCATGCCGTTGATGGCAGTCGCATTCCCGATCCTGCCCGGAAAGACGCCCGAGTGGCGAGCGTGGATGGAGGAGCTGAACGGCCCGCGTCGCGCGGAGTTCGAAGCCTCCCGGCGTGGCGCCGGGGTCCGCGAGCGGACCTTCCTCCAGTCGACACCGATGGGCGATCTCGTGATCGTGACGATCGAAGGCGACGACCCGGGCGCGTCGTTCGGCAAGGTGATGGGCGCGAAGGACGAGTTCACCACCTGGTTCAACGGGCGGGCGAAGGAGATTCACGGATTCGATCCCGCGGCGATCGCCAGCGGATCGCCGTCCGAGCTCGTCGTGGACACCGAGCGGACGGCCGTCCCGGCCTAGCCGAACAGGCCGTCCCGAGCCCCTCCAGGAGGTCGCCCGCTCCGGCGGGCGGCCTCGCTCGCTGCCCGGGCCGTTGCCGCCGGCCTCAGACCCGATCCGTGCCTCTCCACGCACCAAGCCGGCCTCGTGCCTGCCAACGGCCCGGCCTGCGACCACAGGACACGGATCCGGCTGACGAATGGCCACCCGCCGGCCAGTTGGCGAGCACCGGCGACCCAATTCCGCCCGTCCCGTCACCCGAATCCCACGTGGTCATCAGGTGGTCCGGGCGGCCGCCGCGAACCACCCGCACGCACGAACCTGGGCCGAGTTCCTGCCAACCGACCAGGTGGGATTCGCCTGACGGGCATGCCGAGCGTTGCGACCGGCTGAGATTCATCTGGCCGTCGGGCGGCCGCGCGGCGGGCAGACGAGCGGCGCGGACATGGAATGTCCCCGCCCCGGCGAACCGGGACGGGGTCGCGTGACGCGGAAGGCTCAGGCCGGAACGGGAACCGGCTTCTCGATCGGGAGCCCGACCATGGAGCCCCACTCGGTCCAGCTGCCGTCGTAGTTGCGCACCCGGCGGTAGCCCAGCAGCTCGTGCAGCACAAACCACGAGTGGCTCGACCGCTCGCCGATCCGGCAATAGGCGATGACGTCCTTGTCCGGCGTCACGCCCTTCGCCTCGTACAGGGCCTCGAGCTCGTCGCGGCTCTTGAACGTGCCGTCCTCGCGGACGGTCTGGGCCCACGGGATGCTCGCGGCGCCCGGGATGTGGCCGGCCCGCTGGGCGGTCTCGGTCATGCCGGGCGGGGCGATCACCTCGCCATTGAACTCGGCCGGCGAGCGGACGTCGACGAGCGCGAAGTCCGAGTCTCCGAGCCGCGGCAGGATGTCCTTCTGGAACGCCCGCAGCGAGTAGTCGGCCTCCGGCAGCTCGTAGCCGCTGGCCTGGTAGGCAGGCACGTCGGTCGCGAGCGGCAGCCCGTTGTCGAGCCAGAACTTGCGACCGCCGTTGAGGATCCGCACGTCGCGGACGCCGAACAGCTTCAGCTGCCAGTACGCCCACGCGGCGAACCAGTTGTTGTTGTCGCCGTAGAGCACGATCGTCGTGTCCGGCCCGATCCCGCTCTGGCTCAGCAGCGCGCTGAAGTCCTCGCGGCTGGCGATGTCGCGGCGGATCCCGTCGGCGAGCTGGCTGGTCCAGTTCCAGCCGACGGCGCCGGGGAGGTGGCTCTGCTCGTAGGCGGTCGTGTCGACGTCGACCTCGACGAAGCGGACGGACGGGTCGTCGAGGTGGGCCTTCGCCCACTCGGAATCGACGAGCACGTCGGTGGCGTATCCGGAAACGGTCATCTGGGTCTCCTCTGGGTCTTCAGGCGACCGGATCGCCGGTCGCCGCGGAAAGGGACGAGGATCGGGGAGGATCGAACCGGCGGAATCGGGGTTCCCGGCGG
>DATBPR010000440.1:0-6670 GCA_036561285.1 Candidatus Limnocylindrales bacterium
GGGGTCGACTGGGTTGCCGCGGTGGAGCGGATGGCAACAGCCGGCGTCAGCCGCTTCCTCGAGGTCGGGCCCGGCCGGGTCCTGACCGGCCTGATCAAACGGATCGCGCCAGATACGGAGGCGCTTCCCCTCGACGACCCCGCGGCCCCGGGCCGGCTCGCCGTCCCAACGGCGACGGGCGTCCCCGCTTGACCGCCGACCTCCACCACTGCCACCTGGCCCCGTAGAAAGGAAGCTCTCCGAGCGTGCGCAAGCCCGATTACGACCGCCGTGTCGTCGTCACCGGCCTCGGCGTCGTCAGCCCCGTCGGCAACGACGTGCAGACCGCCTGGGGCAACCTCGTCCACGGCCGGTCCGGCCTCCGCGAGATCACGAAGTTCGACGTCTCGCGCTACGAGGCGAAGGCCGCCGGCGAGGTCCGTGACTTCGACCCGGCCCAGTGGATGGACCCGAAAGCGATCCGCCGCAGCGAGAGCGCGATGTGGTTCGGAGTGGCCGCTGGCAAGCAGGCCGTCGCCGACTCCGGCTTCGAGATCACCGACGCCAACCGCGAGGACGTTGGCGTCGTGTACGGCTCGGGCGCCGGCGGGCACCACCTGATGCTCGACGCCTGGATCGCCTTGCAGGACAAGGGGCCGCGGGGCGTCCCGCCCACGTTCATCGCGAACTCCCTCGTCGATTCGACGTCCGGGATGCTCGCGATCGAGACCGGGGCGATCGGCCACAACGTCTGCATCGTGTCGGCCTGCGCGACCGGCACGCACAGCGTCGCGGAGGCAGCCGAGGCGATCCGCCGCGGCGACTGCATCGCGGTGATCTCCGGCTCGACCGAGGCGCCGCTCCTGGAAACGGCCCACGCCGGCTTCACGAACATGCGCGGGATGGGCATGCCCCGGCCGGGTGAGGCGCTCGAGACGGTGTCTCGGCCGTTCGACCGGACCCGCGACGGGTTCGTCCTCGGCGAGGGCGCCGGCGGCCTGTTCCTCGAGGACCTCGAGCTGGCGAAGGCCCGCGGCGCCCGGATCTACGCCGAGGTCGTCGGCTACGGCTCGGCCGCGGACGGCTGGGACATGATCCAGCCGATCGCGAACGGCACCGGCTCGGCCCGGGCGATGAAGATGGCCCTCGACCGGCGCGGGGTGCCGGCAGACGAGGTCGACCTGATCAACCCCCACGGTACCTCGACGCCGCTCGGCGACCAGCGCGAGGCGGAGGCGATCTGGACCGTCTTCGGCGACCGCTCGGCGCGGGACCGGCACTCGCTGGCGATCAGCGGCACCAAGTCGATGACCGGCCACATGATGGGCGCCGCCGGCGCCTTCGAGGCCTTCGCGACCGTCATGTCCGTCGCCGAGCAGTGCGTGCCGCCCACGATCAACTACCGCGACTTCGATCCGGACTGCGACCTGTGGGTCGTGACCGAGGCGACGCCGATGCCGATCCGACATGCGCTGAGCAACAACATCGGCCTCGGCGGCCATAACGGGGCAGTCATCTTCAAGAGGTACGACGGGGATTGACGCCCCGCCGCCCACGCGCGACGAACGCGGTCGCATTCGTACAATCCTGCCGTGCCCGATCCTGAGGTGAACCTCCGTGCCCGAGCTTGATCCTGCCCGTCGCGCGGTGGTCACCGGCCTGGGCTGCGTGATGCCGATCGGGAACGACTTCCCGACCTACTGGTCCAACCTCGTGGCGGGCGTGACCGGGACGCGCCGGATCCAGGGCTTCGACGCCAGCGGGTTCGAGGTCCAGATCGCCGCCGAAGTCCTCGGCTTCGACCCGACCGTCGCCATGGACCCGAAGATGGCCCGCCGGATGACCCGCTTCATCCACTTCGCGATGGCAGCCGGCAAGGAGGCGGTCGCCGACAGCGGCATCGACTTCGCGGCGATGAGCCAGGAGGAGCGCGACCGGGTCGGCGTCGTCGTCAACACCGGCGGCGGCGGGATCGAGGCGATCATCGACGGGACCCACGTCCACGACACGAAGGGCCCGCGGTTCGTGTCGGCGTTCGCGATCCCGGCCCTCTCCGGCTCGATGGGCGCCGCGCTGCTGTCGATGGAGTACGGGCTGACCGGGCCGGTGATGACCCAGGTCGCCGCCTGCGCGACGTCGGTCATCGCCTTCCACGACGCCCTCCGCCTGATCCGGACCGGCGAGTGCGACGTCGTCCTCGCCGGCGGGTCGGAAGCGCCGGTCGTGCCGATGGGTGTGGCGGCGCTGGCCAACATGGGCGCGCTGTCGCGTCGCAACGACGACCCCGGGACGGCGTCGCGACCGTTCGACCGGACGCGCGACGGCTTCGTCCTGGGCGAGGGCGGCGGCGTCGTCGTCGTCGAGTCGCTCGCGCACGCCGAGGCCCGCGGCGCCAAGCCGATCGCGGAGGTGATCGGCGGCGCCCTGACGGCCGACGCGTTCCACATCAGCGCCCCGGAGCCGACCGGCCGCGGCCAGGCCCGGGCGATGACGAACGCCCTCCGCAACGCCGAGGTCACGACCGACGAGATCGACTACATCGTCGCCCATGGCACCGCGACGCCCCTGAACGACGCGACCGAGACCCGGGCGATCAAGACCGCCTACGGTCCGCACGCCTACAAGGTCGCCATCAGCTCGCCGAAGTCGATGATCGGCCATCTCGTCGGAGCCGCCGGGATCGCCTCGGCGCTGGCCGGCATCGGGGCGATCCGCGACCAGGTCATCCCGCCGACCGCGAACCTCCGCGACCCGGATCCCGAGTGCGACCTGGACTACGTCCCGCTGAGGGCGCGAAAGGCGAAGATCGACACGGTCGCCGTCAACGGGTTCGGGTTCGGCGGACAGAACGCCGTCGCGATCTTCCGCCGGATCGGCGCCTAGGGACCGGACCGGTCCCGGGTGGGCCGCCGGCCGCCTCAGTCGCGGAGTCCGCGTCCCTCGAACGCCTCGATCCGCTCGACCACCTCCGGGCGCCAGGCCGTCGGCCGCTCCGTCTCGTAGTCGTACCGGACGATCACGCTCGCGACGATCCCGACGACGCGAACCGGACCGTCGACCGTCGCGGCGGTCATCCGGTGCTCGAGCCCGAGGCTCGTCCGCCCGATGCGCGTCGCCCGCGTCTCCACCGTGACCGTCTCGCCGAAGAGCACCGGCGACCGGAACGCGACCTCGATCTCGGCGAGGATGAGGCCCTCGGCCCGGTCGCCCTCGCGGATGATCGATTCGCCCGTGACGTCGCTCCACCAGGCGAGCCGGGCGGCTTCGGCATACGTCAGATACACCGCGTTGTTGACGTGGCCCATCGCGTCCGTGTCGGCGAAGCGGGTCGGGATCGCGTGGTGGTGGCCGAAGTCGCCGTCGAGATCGCGCGGATCCGGCAGCCCGTCGACCGCGACACGGTCGCGGGGCGCGGCGGCCGCGCGCCCGGGCGCGGCCGGGTCGCTCACGGCGTCACCGTCAGGCGGCCGACCATGCCGCTCGCCGCGTGGCCGTCGACCAGGCATCGCACCTCCCAGGTGCCCGGCTCGTCGATGCGGAACCGGACCTCCTGGGTCTGTCCCGGGCGCGCGTTGGCGTCGACGTTGGCCAGGCCCTCGACGACCCAGTCGTGGAAGACGGGGTCGTCATTGACGAAGCTCACGACGACGAAGCGGCCGGCCGGCACGGTCACGTCGCTCGGGACGAAGCGCGTGTCGCTCGCCCGGATCTCGAGGTGGACCGCCCCGGCGTCGATCGCCCGGTCGGCCGCCATCACGCCACCCGCGACGGCGAGGGATGCCAGCGCCACGCCGACGAGATACCAGCTCCGGCGCAGGGCGGCAATGGGCCCGCGACGGAGCGGCGCCCGAACGGCGGCCGGACGGGCGTCGAACGAGCGGAGGCGGAGCGAGTTGGTGACGACCGCGACCGACGACAACGCCATCGCCGCGGCGGCGAGGGCGGGGCTCAGCACGAGCCCGAACGGGGCGAGGATCCCCATCGCGACCGGGATCAGGAGCACGTTGTAGGCGAAGGCCCAGAACAGGTTCTCGCGGATGATCGTCATCGTCGCCCGCGAGAGGGCGATCGCGGCCGGCACGCCACGCGGATCGCCGCCGACGAGGGTGATGCCAGCGGCCTCGATCGCCACGTCGGCCCCGCTGCCGATCGCGACGCCGACATCCGCCCGGGCAAGCGCGGGTGCGTCGTTGATGCCGTCGCCGACCATCGCGACGACGCGCCCTTCGGCCTGGAGCCTGCCGACGATCTCCGCCTTGTCGGTGGGCAGCGCCCCGGCGTGGATGCGGTCCGGAGCGATCCCGACCGCGCGGCCGACGGTCGCCGCCGTCGCCGCGTGGTCCCCGGTCACGAGCCAGATGTCGATGCCGGCCGCCCGGAGCTCGGCGACGGCCGCCGCCGCCGCGGCCCGGACCGGATCCCCGACCCCGACGAGGCCGGCGGCGACACCGTCGATCGCGATCCAGACGGGCGTGCGGCCGGCGGCGGCCAGCGCATCGGCGCGATCCGCCGGGAGCTCGGCGACGCCACGCTCGCGGAGGAGCCGCTCGCTCCCGACGAGCACTCGGCGGCCGTCGACGAGGCCCTCGACGCCGTGGCCGGCGTGGGCGACGAACCCGGTCACCGGGCGGAAGCCGAGCTCGTCCCGCCGGGCCAGCGCGACGATCGCCGCGCCGAGTGGATGCTCGCTGACGGATTCGACCGAGGCCGCGAGGTCCAGGACCTCCGCCGCGCTCCACGGTCCGACGGCGGCGACCGGCTCGGCGATGGGCGTTCCGGCCGTGAGCGTCCCGGTCTTGTCGAAGACGACCGTGTCGACGCGATGCGCCCGCTCGAGGGCGTCGCCTCCGCGGAACAGGATCCCCGCCTCCGCGCCCCGCCCCGTCCCGACGAGGATCGCGGTCGGGGTCGCGAGTCCCATCGCGCAGGGACAGGCGACGATCACGACGCCGATGAACGCGGTCAGGGCGAGCGTCAGGCGCGGCTCCGGCCCGAAGGTCCACCAGGCGAGGAACGTCAGCGACGCGATCAGCAGGACGGCCGGCACGAAGGCCTCGCTGATCCGGTCGGCGAGCCGCTGGATCGGCGCCTTCGCCCCCTGCGCATGCTCGACGAGCCCGACGATGCGGGCCAGCGCGGTGTCGGTGCCGACCCGTGTCGCACGCAGCACGAACGCGCCGCCGCCGTTGACGGTCGCGCCGAACACCGCGTCGCCGGGTTCCTTGTGGACCGGGACGGCCTCGCCGGTCAGCATCGATTCGTCGACGGTGGAGGCACCTTCGACGAGGACCCCGTCGACGGGCACACGATCGCCCGGCCGGACCCGGAGCTGATCGCCGGGGACGACGTCCTCGAGTGCCACGACCCGCTCCTCGGCGCCCTCGATCCGGCGGGCGTTCGTCGCCTGGAGCCCGACGAGTCGGCGAATCGCGCCGCCGGCCCGCGTCTTCGCCCGGGCCTCGAGCCAGCGGCCGAGCAGCACGAGCCCGATCACGACCATCGCGCTGTCGAAGTAGGTGTCCGGGTGGAGGCCGGCCTCGTGGACCCAGTCCGGCCAGATCGTGACGGCGACGCTGTACGCCCAGGCCGCCGTCGTCCCGACCGCGACGAGCGTGTCCATCGTCGCGCTGCCGTGCCGGGCGGCCCGCCACGCCGCGCGGTAGAAGCGCCGGCCGGCCCATGCCTGCACGATCGTCGCGGGAACGATGACGAGGCGGTTGATCGTCTCGACCGCGATCGACGTCTGCGGCCAGAGCATGAGGGCCATGATCCCGAAGCCCACGGTCAGGGCGACCACGGCCTCGACCAGGAGCCGCCGCGCGGCGGCCGCGCGGTCGCGATCGTCCGCCTCGAACGCGGCTCGCATCGTCCGCCGAGCGGCCGTCTCTTCCGCCGAAGGCGGCGGCTTCAGCTCGTAGCCGGCCGCCTCGATCGTCCGGGCGAGCTCGGCCCGACCCGTCACGGCCGGCAGGAAGCGGATCGTCGCCGTCTCGGTGGCGAGGTTGACGGACGCGGTCTCCACGCCGTCGCTCTTCCGGAGGAACCGCTCGATCCGGTTCACGCACGAGGCACACGTCATCCCGGCGATGGGCAGGTCGATCTCGACGGCAGGGGACGCGGACGATTCCATACTCCCCTGGAGTATATCGCACGGGCAACCGGGTGCGACGGAAAGGCGTCAGCGCGGCCGCTCAGTTGGCCGAGGGGACCCACCTTCCGTCGCGGTAGACATACCAGGTCTCCGCCGGCTCCCCGGCGAGCTCGCGCGGACGGACGACCGCGGAGGGGTGCCGTTCATGGAGGCGTTGCTCGAGCTCGTCGGGCGTCCGGACGCCCTCGCTCACCAGGCGACGAGCAAGCGAGGTGAAGTCCCGGTCGTCCGGCGGATTCAGGACGAGAACGGGACGCGGCAACGCCGACGAGGTCATCACGTCTCCATATCCCGCCCCAACGGTGACCCACGAGTGACCGTCCGAACGTTCCCGAGCGCCACCAAACGCTTGCAGGCGTGTTGCACCGGATCGCCGATCATGCTCCCATGACGTCGCGGACCTTCCGGATCGCCACGGCCAGCGCGCCCTGGGGTCCCGTCCGCCTTGCGGTGACGGATCGCGGCCTCGCCGGGCTCGCGGTCCGCTCCCCGGCCGAGCCGTTCGCGACGGACGTCGCCCGTCGGACGGGCCTCGAGTCG
>DATBPR010000441.1:0-5538 GCA_036561285.1 Candidatus Limnocylindrales bacterium
GCGCTGGGTCTTCTACGTCAACGTCCCGATCGGGATCATCGCGCTGCTGATCGCCTGGGCGGCATCGAGCGGCTGGGAGACGCCCCGTCGCCAGGCCGGGATCGACATCGTCGGCGCCGTGATCTGGAGCGTCGCCCTGGCGGCCGGCCTCGGCGCGGTGACGCTGATCGGCGTGTCGGACCTCGGCGGGCTGGACCCGGTCGTCGTCGGTCTCGTCCTCGCGGGGATCTGTGTCCTCGGCGTGCTCGTGACGATCGTCCGCGGCCTGGGCCGGCCCGACCCATTCCTCGATCCGCGGTTGTTCCGGAGCCTCACCTTCAGCTCCGCCGCGCTCGTCTCGCTGCTCACGGGTTTCGCGTTCGCGACGGCGATCATCGGCGGCGCGGTGTTCGTCGACCGCGTCCTCTACGGCGGCCCGGACGACCAGCGGCTGGCCCTCGGGGCGCTCGCGGCGGCGACGGCGGTCGGGGCGCTCGTCAGCGGATTCGCGGTCCGAGCCCTGTCGCTGCGGCTGGTGACGCTCCTCGGGCTGCTGCTCAGCGCGGGCGCGCTCGTCCTGATGTCGCGATGGTCGCCCGGGGTGGCGATCGCCTCGGTGGCGGCTGCGCTCGGCGCCTTCGGGCTCGGCTTCGGGCTGACGGTGACGCCGCGGAGCACCGCCGCCGTCGAGTCCGCCGGCCGGGCGTCGTTCGGCATGGCCAGCGCGATCGTCACGGTCTCGCGGATGATCGGGATGGCGATCGGGGTCTCGGTCCTGACCGCCTACGGCTCGACCCAGATCGACCGGCTCTACGCGAACCTGTTCTCCGCGGCCAACCCGGACGGCTGGAAGGACGTGATCCCCGCCGAGCTGCGGGACCGTCCGCTCCGGGACGGCCTGGTCGTCGAGGCGCTGGAAGGCTGGGCCGCCCGGGAGGCGTCGTCGATCCTCGTCGGCATCTTCCTCGCCGCCGGCGTCGTGACCCTCGTCGCGATCCCGCCCGGCCTCGCGCTCGGTGGGCGGACGCGTAGACTCTCGACCGGGCGGGCGACGACCGACGCCGGGGCCGCAAGCACAGCCGCAGGCGGAGGCGGGCCAGATGGCCGAGACGAGCTCGAAGCGCCGATCGCGCTCTGACGGGACGAAGCCGCGCGGCTTCGCAGAGGACGCCGGCTCCGGGCGAGCCGCGACGACGTCGCGACTGGGATCGCCGCACGGGTCGGACGGCCACCCCGCCGACGGAGCCGCCCCCGCAGGGGACACGGCCGCGGGGATCGGGGCGACCGATCCCGGCGAGGTCCGGATCCTCAGCTGCCACGGCGGCGGGACGACGAAGTCGACCAAGGTGGAGGACATCGCCGGGCTCCTGAAGGACCCCGACCGCCGGTTGTGGATCGATCTCGCGATGCCGAACACCGACGAGATCCGGATCGTCGCCGACGCCCTCGGCCTGCATCCGCTGATCGCCGAGGACATCGCCGACCGGAACCAGCGGGCCAAGGTCGAGACGTTCGACGACGGCGTCGTCCACGTGGTCCTGTTCGCGCTCGACTACGCCGGCGAGGCGAGCGCGGCCGAGATCGACTTCGTCCTCGGCGAGCGCTACCTCCTGACCGTCCACGACGGGACCCTCGGCGCCTCGAAGACGGCGCCGCTCCGGTTCGGCGTCGAGAAGGCGCTGGAGAAGGGCCCGGACTTCCTGCTCTACGCCCTCACCGATGCGGTCGTCGACGGCTACTTCCCGGTGCTCGACAGGATCGGTGACGACATCGACGAGCTCCAGGACCGGGTGATCGACGAGGCGACCGATTGGACGCTCCAGCGTCTCTTCACGCTCAAGCGGGAGCTGGCGACCCTCCGCCGCGCGATCTCGCCGGCGCGCGAGATCTTCGCCCAGCTGACGAACCGCGACATCGCCGCGATCGACGAGCGCCACATCGTCTATTTCCGCGACGTGTACGACCACCTGATCCGGGTCGCGGACGAGCTCGACAACGACCGCGACCTCGTCGCGGGCACCCTCGACATCTACGTCTCGATCGTGAACAACGACCTGTCGCGGATCATGAAGCGGCTGACCGGCGTGACGGTGATCCTCGCCGGCATCGGCGCGGTCGCCGGGATCTTCGGGATGAGCGAGGCCGGGAATGCGTTCAGCGGCGGTGAGCAGAACGGCTTCTGGCTCGTGACCGCGTTCGTCGTCCTCGTCTCGGTTGGCGCCGCCTACGTGCTGCACCGGCTCGACTGGATCTGAGCGTGCCCCGAGCGGCGAGCCGGGGCGTGGCCCTCCTGGCGATCCTCGCCCTGGCCGCCGCCGGCTGCGACACGTCGACGCCCACCGCGACGACGGCCTCCGTCAACGCCAAGGCCGTCGACCAGGGCTTCGTCCTCGAGACCTCGATCCCGAGGGCGACGTGGGCCGCAGGCGAGGCCATTCCGGTGACGACGACCTTCACCTGGACTGGCGCCGACCCGCAGAAGACGGTCTGGACGTTCGGCGGCGGGCCTGTGACCTTCGAGCTGAAGCAGCTGGACGGATCGCTGTTCGCCATGGGAGCGTTCCACGATGCTGCCTGCGCGGCGAAGACGTTCTCCCGTGGCGTCGCGACGCCGATCCCGTTCCAGAAGACGGCCGCGTGGCAAGGGGACGACCCGAACGCGTCGTTCTACGAGCAGTTCGCCCAGGATCCGCTGCTCCGTCTGCCGGCCGGCCACTTCCAGCTTCGTGTCGGCGTCGATGCCCAGCTCGCCGAGTGCGCGCAGAACGGTCCGTCGCTCGCCCTGGATCTGCCGCCGATCGTGCTCGAGGTGCGCTGACCCTTCGCGGCGATCAGCCGCAGACGACCGGGTGCGGCGTCGGGTTGGCCGTCGCGTGGTCGGCGGGGAGCGTCAGGAGCGGCTCCGCGACGACCTGGGTCTTGCCCTTCGTGCCCTTCGGGCCTTCGGAGGTCTGGAGCCAGAGCTGGTCGTGGGTCGCGCGGAGCGGCGTGTCGAGCGTCAGCTGGTGCAGCAGCACCTTCGTGATCAGGTACTCGTGCAGGACGTCATCGCTCGTGTAGACCTGCACGAGCATGCCCTTCATCGAGCTCGGGCCGCCGTGCTCATTCTGGATCGCTCGGTCGTAGATCGGGCCGAACATCCCGTCACGGGCGTGGGCATAGATGTAGCTCGCCTTGTCGCCGCCGGGCTGCCCGAGCCGCGGGTCGGAGAGGTACATCGCGACGTTGCAGTAGGGGTAGGCGCTCCCCGGGCGAGGCTTGACGATCGGCAGGTCGATCCCGAGCGCCTCGATCACCACCCGGGTCGCGACCGCCTTCCCGCCCGGGCTGGGTGACGGCACGGCCGACGGCGAGCCCCCCGGCGGCGGCAGCGTCGGCAGGTCGAGGCTCGGTGACGAATCGACGGCGATCTCGCTCGGGGCGGCGGAGGCGCCGGGGTCCGCGGCGACCGCGCTGCCGGTGTAGCTGAGCAGGCCGGCCGCGAGCAGGGCCACGCCGGCGGCCGTGAGGACCGCCGGCAGGATGCGGTCGCGGAGGGATCGGCCAAGACTGCGCACGGGGTCGGCATCCTACCAGCGACCTGTCAGGCCCGCCTTCGGCCCGTCGGTACTGGTACCCTCCCGGCGCATGAAGTCCGCCCTGGCGATCCTCGCCGGCCTCCTCGTCGGTGTGCTCGTTGCGGCGGGCGTCCTCGCGGCATTCGTCTTCGTCGGCCCCGATCCGGTCGGTCTCCGCCCGACGCCGTCGCCGTCCGAGGTCGTGGTTGCCTCCCCGTCGATCGCGCCGTCGGCCTCGCCGTCGCCGGAGGCCTCGTTCGCGCCGTCGGCGTCACCCTCGGTTGCGCCGTTGGCCCTGCCGTCGACGGCGCCGTCAGGCTCGGCCCCGGGGAGCGGCTCGCCCAGCCCGGGCGGCGCGTCCCAGGCCGCGTTCCACGCGGGAGAGCCGGCGCCGCCGCTCGTCGTCGACCAGCTCGCCGCCGGTGCCGCCGGCCGGCCGTGGGCCCGCCGAGCTGCGCCGCTCGACTCCTCGCCGCCCCGCTGAGCTCCGCCACCCGGCCCAGCCGCGACCGGGTTGTCCGAAGCGCAATTCACCGCGACCTTCCGAGCCAGGCTGAGGCCTGGCCGCGCCGAATCGGGTCGGCGTTAGCCTGCTGCGGCTAACTGGGAGGCACAGCGGGCGCCGATCCGATGACGCGGCTGCGGAAGGACGCTGTGAGTTGCGTTCCGCACTCGATCCGTCGCTCAACCTTGTCCCTTGCCGCCATTGGGAACCTTCGGTGTCCGTGGCGAAGCTGTGACCGGTCCGGCGACCCGGAATCAGCCGCGGCGGCTAACTGGGGAACGCAATCGGGCGTTTGAGGGCGGACGTGGCTCGCAAGGACGGCCCGGGCGGCAGTGGACAAGTTCCGCTGGTCCGACGCGCGAGTCCGCCGAGCCTCAGCCCGTGATCGACTTGGCCGCCTGGTCGATGATCCCGAGGATCAGCTGCGGGACGAGGCCCAGGATGATCGTCATCGCGGTCGCGACCGCGAGGCCGCCCCAGAGCAGCCGGCCGTGGGGCAGCGCGGGCGCGTCGGTCACCGGGTCGCGCATGTACATGTAGACGATCACGCGGAGGTAGTAGAACGCGGCCGCAGCGGCGTTCACGACGACGAGGACGGCGAGGAACGCGACCCAGCCGCCCGCCTCGACGGCCGGCAGGATGATCAGGACCTTCGCGAAGAAGCCGGCCGTCGGTGGGATACCGATCAGCGACAGCAGGAAGAGCGTCATCAGGAACGTCAGCGCCGGCTCTCGGCGGATGAGCCCGGCGAAGGTCGCGAGCGACGAGGTGACGCCGGCCTTCTTCTGGAGCGCGGCGATCACGGCGAACGCGCCGAGATTCATGAACGAGTAGGCGGCCCCGTAGAACAGCAGCCCCTCGAGGCCCGCCGCCTGCCCCCCGGCATAGGCGGCCAGGCCGACCAGCATGTAGCCGGTGTGGGCGATCGAGCTGTAGGCCAGCATCCGCTTGACGTTGTCCTGCGTCAGCGCGACGAGGTTGCCCAGCGTCATCGTCACGGCGGCGAGGACGACGACGACCGGCAGCCAGTCGGCCTTCATGGAGCCGAGCGCCTCGACGAACAGGCGGAGGATCAGCGCGAACGCGCCGACCTTCGGGCCGACCGAGAGGTAGCCCGTCACCGGCGTCGGCGAGCCCTGGTAGGCGTCCGGCGTCCAGTAGTGGAACGGCACTGCGGCGATCTTGAACGCGACGCCGGTCGTCAGGAAGGCGAAGCCCATCGCGAGACCCGGGCTGAACGCGAGCTCGCCGCTCGCGACCTTGGCCAGGGTCGCGGCGACGCCGTCGATCCGGGTGGTCCCGGTCAGGCCCCAGACGAACGCGAGCCCGAACAGGAAGATCGCCGAGCTGAATGAGCCGAGGAGGAAGTACTTGATCGCGCCCTCGGTCGAGTAGGAGTCGCTCTTGTGGTAGCCGGCCAGGAGATAGCCGGGCAGCACCATCAGCTCGAGGCCGAGGAAGAGCAGCAGCAGGTCCGCCGAGGCGGAGATGAGCATC
>DATBPR010000442.1:0-10914 GCA_036561285.1 Candidatus Limnocylindrales bacterium
TTGAACAGCAGGGCGTTCATGGACGTGTCGACAAGGTCGTTGACCGCCACGACCTCGACGTCCGGCGTTCGCTCGATCAGGGCCTTGAGCGACTGCCGACCGATCCTGCCGAAGCCGTTGATGCCGACCCGAACTGCCATCGTGTTCTCCTCCGAGGGCGCAGGCGCCCGTCGCGCCGATCGACGTGATCGTTGGTGTCAGGCGGGGTCGGGCTCGCCGCTGCACGGCGCGAAACCCCTCGTCCGTGATGCTGCCATCGTACGCTGTCGCGTCGTCAGGGCCGTTCGGCTCATGGTTCCGGGACCATTGCGGATCGGTTGCGACCGGCGCCCGTTCGCCCGCGAATCGAACGGCCCTCGCCTTGCGGCGAGGGCCGTGCTCGGATCAGCTGTTCGAGCGGCGTCAGCCGCCGATCTTGAAGACCTTGCCGCCGCACTTCGGGCACGTGCCCTGGATCGCCGGCTTGCCGTTCTTCATCGTGATCTTCTGCGGATTCACGACTTCGACCTTCATCTTGTCCTTGACGCAGTAAGCCTCGGCCATGGAGAGGGCTCCTCCTCGGTTCAGCGTGGCGTCACGGGAACGCACGTCCCGTGTCCGCAGATCACGATCAGTTCCACAGGGACGGCCGCCAGCGGTCCGTCCCGGCGTCCCGTTTCTGCCGGTCCATCGTCGCGAGGATCAGGAGCGCCTCGAGCCCCGTCTCCACGCACGCCGCCTCGGCATCGTCCTTGGCCGCTCCCTCGATGAACGCTCCGGTGTTGCGCTGCGCGTAGACCGCACAGACGACCCCGGCCCGACATCGGGCGAGTGACGAGAGAACCAGCAGAGCCGACGCCTCCATCTCGAAGTTCAAGACGCGCTGGCGCGCCATGTCCTCCGCCAGGTCAGGGTAACGGATGGGCAGCTGCGGGATGGGGCGCCCTTGCGCTCCGAAGAACCCCGGTGCCGTAGCCGTCAACCCGACGTGGGTCCGGTACCCGAGCCGCTCGGCCGCCTCAATGAGTGCCAGGACCGCCTCGTAATCGGCGACGGCCGGATACCCATCGTGGACGAAGTAGCTCGTGGTCGACTCGAGCCGGACCGCTCCGGTCGAGACGATCAGGTCCCCGAGGCCGATCTCCGGTTGGAGAGCGCCGCAGGACCCGACCCGGACGAAGGTCGGACGCTCCGTGATCGCCAGGATCTCCGCCACCGTGATCTCGACGTTGTCCGTGCCGATCCCGGTCGAGACGACCGAGACACGGGTGCCGCGATACGTCCCGGTGACCGATGCGAACTCCCGGTGGCGCCGCTCGAGCTCCACGTCGTCGAAACGCGTGGCAATGCGAGCGGTCCGATCGGGATCACCGGGGAGGAGGATGTACTCGGCCAGTTCACCCGGTCCGAGTCCGATGTGGTATTGCCGGTCTCCTGTGGGGAGGGCTACGCGGGGATCCGCGTTCGGCAAGACCTCGTCCCTCACTCTGGCGTGCTTCGCTGGCGCGAAACTCGGGCGAGGATAGTCCCGGCTTCTTCGGAGCGTCAAGCACGGCCACGCACGAATCACGCTTGGCCGACGCGGCCGGCGGACCCCTCCGGCCGGGCGGGGCCGTCGCGCCGGGAGCCGGCGGGACGGCCGTCACCCGACCAGGTCCGGCGGATCGACATGCCGGACCGGCCGCACGGCGACCGGCGTCATCCCCGGCGTCATCGCCGGGACCGGGCCGGTCGTGGCCCCGACCAGAGCGTCCAGGCGGGCCGAGATGCGGTCGCCGAACCGCTGCCGGGAACGCTGGCGGCGCAGCAGCGTCACGCCGATCGAGGCCAGCCCGGCGAGCACGATTCCGGCGATTCCGAGCTCCGGAGCGATCGGATCCGAGACGGTCGCCGTGAGGGGCACGCCCTCGTCGGATCGCGGTCCGGTCGGGTCGGATGCCGCGAGGGGCTCGCTCGAGGACGGGGTTCCGCCCGGGGCGAACGACGACCCGACACCCACGACGGGATCGCCGACCCGGGCGATTCCGGCCGGGTCGTCGATGACGATCCGTGCCTCGGAGCCGGCTACGCCGGATCGCTCAACCCGGCCGATCGCGCTCAGCGCATCGTCGGGCCCGATGTCCGCGAGCGCCGGCAGGGCGGGCCCACGCAGGATCACGACCGCCGTGGCGGTTCCGTCGTCGAGCCGGAAGCCGTCGGTCGTCAGCGCGGCGACGAGGCCGCCTACGCGCACGGTCTGCCCGACGTGTTCGTCGATCGCGACCAGGTCGATGTCGGTCGCGGCAGCGCCACCACCCGCTCCGGCCGCTGCCGCGGCGGCGGCGGCCGTCGAGGCCGTGTTCGCGCCTTGCGAGGACCCGGAGGTCGCCGCGGTGCCCCGATCGTCGGCCGGACCGCCGAGCGTCACGTCCCGGGCGGACCGGGGCACGACCGCGAATCGACGATCCGAGGCGGACGGGTACGGCCGGCGGACGATGCCGACCACCGTCGCCGTGCGGCCCTGGACGATCGCGCTGCTCGGAACGGACGCTCCCGCGAGACCGAGGATCGGGACGCGCGACCCGGCGACGAGCAGCTCCGCCTGCCAGCGGTCGCCCGAGCGATGGACGTCGACGACGTCGCCGCGGACGCGGACCAGCCGCCATTCGTGGGCGGCGCTCGGCGCGACCCGGAGGTCGAGCGCCTTGACCGCGGCCGTCGAGAGCCGGCGGACCTGGTCGGCACGGATCCGCGGCGCGCCGTACGCACGGCCGATCTCCCCGCTGACCCGGACGCGGCTCCCGACGGCCGGAGCGGTCGCACCCGTGGGCAGGAGGACCTCGACGCCGGCCGTTCGATCCTCGATCACGATCCGGCGACCAGTCGCATCGAGCAGGTTCGAGCGGATCGTCACGAGACCCTCGACGGTCACGTCGCCGGACGATCGGAGGACGGCCGCGGCGATCGTGATGGTTGGGCCGGCGGCCTTGCCCGACGGGGCGGCCGAGCTGCCTGGCTTCGGCGTCGGCGTTGCCGAGGCTCCGAGGCGGATGATGTCCGCCGCGTCGCGCAGCCAGATGCGGAAGCCATCCGCCGCGCCCTTCCGGCTCGCCCGCTGGCCCACGACCCCGGTCAGGCGCAGGCGATCGTGGGCGGCGATCGAGGTCGAGGCGATGCGGGCCGAGGAGTCGGCGGCGATCCGGATGGGTCCGGTCGGCGTCGTGAGCGTGAACGTGATGTCGCCGCTGGTCGCCTTGCCCGGCTTCGCGTCCGCGATGCCCTCGACGGTGACGAGGCGGGCCTCGATCGCATCGTTGACGGACGCCGCCGTGGCGGAGATCGGATCGGGCACAGGGGCCGGGCCGAGGACTCGCACGGCGCCGACGAGGCCGCGCACCTCCAGCTGACCGTACGGGTCGGCGAGGCTGCCGGTCACCTCGATGCGCGTGCCCCGCACCGGCCGCGGATCCAGATCGCCGATCCGGACGACGATCGCAGCAGTGGAGTCCTGGATCGCGAGCAGCGGGGGCGTCCCGAGCCGCCCGGCTTCGGCGGTGACGACGCCACTCACCATCACGCGGCGGCCGATCGGGAGGGCTCTCGCCTCGGCGATGGTGGTCGTGGACGGCGTGGGACTCGGAATGGCGGTGGGACTCGGGCTGGGTGCGGTCGATGGCCCGGGTGTCGGCGTCGGGATCGGGCTCGGCGACGGCGATGCGACGGGGCTCGGCAACGGCGATGGGCTCGCCGGAACGCTCGGCAGCGGCGATGAGCTCGGCAGCGGCGTCGGCACCGCGCTCGGCAGCGGCGTGGGCGACGGCACCGGCGGGTCGATGACAAGCTCGCCAGCCAGGGTGGCGTGCAGGCGGTAGCCCGAGGCCCCGGTTCCGCTGCTGTCCCGCTGGCCCAGCGGTCCGGCCGCATGGATGAGATCGCCAGTCTGGACCGCCCGCCCGGCCAGGGCGGCCGTCGACGCCACGATCCGGAGGGGACCGCTTCCGTCGTCGATCGTGATGCCGAGCCCGTCGGACAGCGCCGACGGGGCTTCCGTGACGACCCCGCCAACGGCAAGTCGAACGCCCTCGAGGGTCTCGTCGGCGCCGCCGGTCGTCGCGCCGAGCGGGTCCGGCAGCGGGCCGGGCTCATCGACCTGGGGGACGGCATCGTCGGCGTTGAGCACGCGCAGGCTGAAATAGCCGCCCAGGGAGCCAGTGACGGTCACGATGGTTCCCGCGGGAACGGGCTGGATCCGGGCGACGGCGAGGCGGACGGCGATCCCGGCCGTGGCGTCCTGGACGAACCCGATCCGACCGGAGTCGATCGCCCCGAGATCCGTCGTGAGCACGCCCGAGACCGAGACGGTCGTGCCGTCTGGCTGGAGCCGCGCGTCTGCGATGGTCAGCGTCGGCGGAGTCGGGATGGGAGTCGGCATCGGCGTCGGGACGGGCGTCGGAACGGGAGTCGGAACGGGAGTGGGGACCGGCGTCGGAACGGGAGTGGGGACCGGCGTGGGAACGGGAGTGGGGACCGGCGTGGGGACCGAGGTCGGCATCGGTGTCGGCACGGGCGTCGGCACCGGGGTCGGGATGGCCGAGGGCATCGGTGTCGGCACGGGCGTCGGGCTCGGCACACCGCCGCCCGGCGTCGCCGGCGCGGCCAGGTTCTGGGGCGTGGGCGGTCCGACGACGAAGTCGGCCGCGTTCACGTTCGTGTCGGTCGCGTTGCCGGCCGGTCCGCCGGGCAGCCGCTCCAGGCTCGATCCGGCGGGCGGTGCCGGCGCGGCCGTTCCCTCCACGAACGCATTCGTGGCGTCTCCCCAGGCCACCGTGTCGACCGGGCTGCCACCGACCGGTCGGAGCGCCACGGCGCCGCCAGTCGCCGCGAAGCCCGACGCGTAGGTCGCGTCCGCGATCGGCGCGTGAATCCCGGCCGCGTTCGCGATCAGCAGGTGCCGTCCGGGATCGAGGATCGTCGACGCCGCCCAGGTCGCCTTCCGCGTGATCGTCGAACCCGTCGATGTCGCGTACACGACCTCGAGCCCCATGAGGTCGACCGGGCTTGCTCCGGCGTTCACCAGCTCCACGAGCTCGTCGGATGCGGAGGCGCCTCCCGTCTCGACCTCGGAGATCAGCAGCGTGGACGTCGGCCACGACACCGCGGCGACGCCGACGGCCTGTCCGCCGGGGGAGGAGCCGTCGGGACGTCTCGCCGCCGCGACGATCGACGCGGTGGCGAGGGCAAGGACCAGGGCGATCGGCAGGGCCACTGGCCCTGCGCGTCGGGCGCGCGACATCGACGTCCTCCGGGCGGGATGTCGGTTCGAGCCGGCGGGCAGGCCGGCACGGGTCACCGGTTGGGAGCGGGCCGTGCCGTTGTAGCAGCAGGCCCTCGACCGCGGGTGCATCGGGCATTCGCTCGGCATTCGCCGCCGATCGACCGGCGATGCACGCCGGCTTCACTCGCGGTTCGACCAGACATCTGCCCGAACGGACCGGCCGCGAAGTTCGACGCCGTCCCTCGCGGATACCGCACCGGGGCCGTACGATGTGCCTCCCGTCAGTCGCCGACCCGACCCGACCCGTCCGACCGCCCAGCGGACCACCTGGAGGAACCGTGGCCCGAGCCAAGCGAACCGATCGCGCAGAGGCGCGCCGCCGCTACCGCGCCGCGATGGCCGAGGCCGGCACGCCCGTCCCGGATCTCGATCCGGACGACGATGAGGCGCCGGCGAGGCCGGCCAAACCGGCCCCAGCCCGTGGTTCGAGCGCCGCACGCGCCGCCGCGTCCGGCCCGGCGCCGATGCAGCGCCCCGGGATCGCCTACGCCTTCCGGACCGCCTTCCGCCCGGCCGACCTGCGCGGCGACCTCAAGGCGCTGCCGGGGCTCATGAAGCACCCGGCGTTCTGGGGACCGCTCCTCCTGTCGGCGGCGGCCGTGGCCGTGATCCCGATCTTCGGCGTGACGTCCTTGACGGTGCTCTTCTACCAGTACTTCTCGGGGACCGCGCCCCTCGGGACGTCGTTCATCGCCGGCTTCTTCGCGCCGCGGGCGAGCTACCTGCTCGGCGCGATCATCGCCCTCGCCTCGGTGGGCTTCCAGGCGATCGTGTTCCTCGGCCCGTTCGGCAACGGGTTCTTCGATCTGCAGACCCAGACGACCGCGGCGCCCGTGTCGAAGGACGCCCTCGTCCAGTCGATCCTGACGAACGCCCTGTTCGCCGGCGTCCCGTCGGGGGCGTTCTTCGCGGCCGCGGCCGCCTGGTACCGCCGCTTCCTCCGTCTCGCCAGCCCGAACCGGCAGGCCCAGTCCCGGGCGTCCTCGGGCAAGCGGCCGGACGGCAAGGTGCCGAAGAAGAACGAATCGCGCCCGATCCTGGCCCGCCGCCGCTAGGGAAGCCTCCGCATTCCGGCGTAGCCCAGCGCCCGGATGCCCTGCGGCTGATCCGGCGCCCCGGCCGTCGAGGCGACCTCGACCAGGGAGCGGACGTCGCGGGCGATGACGTTCACGACCGACGACTCGCGCTGGAGGTCGCCGTCGACGAGGAGCAGCGCGTGGCGGCGGACGACGCTTCGCAGCCGGGCCCAGGTGTCCGGCCAGAGCGTGACGTTGACCATCCCGGTCTCGTCCTCGAGGGCCAGGAAGACCGTGCCCTTCGCGGTCATCGGGTGCTGGCGGGTCACGACGAGCCCGCCGATCCGGACCGTGCCCGGCTTGCGATCGTTGAGCGCCGCGTTCGTCACCGACCCGAGCCGGTCGAGGGCCGGCCGGTACAGCCCGACGACCTGGCGCCGCGCGTCGAGCCCGATCACCGCGTAGGCGTCGCCGATCCGTTCGGATTCCGTCAGGCCGGGGAGCGTCGGCGCATCGGTCGCGGGCAGGCGCAGTGCCATCGGGCGTGACGCGGCCCGGGTGAACGCCCCGCCGCGGGTCGAGCGACCGTCGAGGCGTCCGCGGCTCGCACCCGCGACCTCGCGGAGCTGCCAGAGGAGCTCGCGCCGGGGCCGCCCGAGCGAGTCCAGCCCTCCGACCCGGATCAGCCGCTCGATCGTCTCCTCGGGCAGGCCCGTCCGCTCGACGACGTCCGCGAGCGAGCGATACGGCCCGCGCGCCAGCTCCGTGTCGAGCAGCTCCTTGTGCTCCTCGCCGATCCCCTTCACGAGCCGCAGCCCGAGCCGGACGCCCCAGCCCGTGGCGCTGTCGGCGGCCCACCGGCCGCGGGCCTCGTCCGACGGGATCACGCAGCCCGACGACCGGACCGGGGCAGGTCGCCGCTCGATGCCGGCGTCCCCGGGGAGCGGCTCGCCCGGCCCCTCGTCCCCCTCCCCGATCGCCCAGCCCGGCCGGCCGACCCACTCGGTCGTCGTCTGGTATCTGGACGCGTTCAGGTCGACCGGCAGGACCGCGACGCCGTGGCGCTTCGCGTCGTTGACGAGGACCTCGACCGGGTAGAAGCCCATCGGCTGGGCGTTGATCAGCCCGACGACGAACTGGGCCGGGTAGAACAGCTTCAGGAAGCTCGATTCGTAGGCGGTCCGGGCGAAGGCCGCGGCATGCGACTTGGCGAACCCGAACGAGGCGAACGCCGCGACCTGCCGGAACAGCTCCTCGGCGATCTCCTCGGTCATCCCCGGCTGGCGCATGCAGCCGTCGTGGAACCGGGCGTGGAGCTTCTCCATCTCGCGGCTGGACCGCCACGTCCCCATCGCCCGCCGGAAGCCGTCACTCTCGGCCGGGCTGAACCCCGCGACCTCGATCGCGATCCGCATCACCTGCTCCTGGTAGAGGATCACGCCCATCGAGTCCTTCAGGACCGGCTCGAGACTCGGGTGGAGGTAGGTCACGGGCTCGAGACCCTGCCGCCGGCGCAGGTACGGGTGGACGGCATTGCCCTGGATCGGGCCCGGCCGGATGATCGCGACCTCGACGACGAGATCGTCCAGGGTCATCGGGATCGACTTCGGCAGCGTCTGCATCTGGGCCCGGCTCTCGACCTGGAAGACCCCGACCGTGTCGGCCGCCTGGAGCATCGCGAAAACCTCGGGGACCGATTCGGGGAGCCGGTCGAGGTCCAGGCAGACCGCGCAGTCGTGCTCGATCAGCTGGAGCGTCTCGTCGATCGCGGCGAGCATCCCGAGCCCGAGCAGGTCGAGCTTGATCAGCTTGAGCGCCTCGACGTCGCGCTTGTCGAACTGGACGACGACGCGGTCCTTCATCGTCGCCCGCTCCAGCGGAGCGATGTCGATCAGCGGCGCCGCGGTGACGAGCATCCCGCCGCTGTGGATGCTCAGGTGGCGGGGGAAGCCATCGATCCGGGCACAGAACTCGAGCCAGCGTTCCCAGTCGCTCAGGCCCTTCGTGCTGCCGCCCCTCGGCTGCGGCGGCGGCTCCGGCTCGACCCGGGCAACCGACGAGTGATCTGCGCGGTCGCCGGCCCGCGCCTGCCCGCCGCGGCCCATCGCCGTGGTCGGCGGCGCGGGCGGATCCCAGCGATGCGGCCGGCCCAGCCGATCTGCCCTGCGCGGCGCGGGCTCCGGCATCCCGCTCTCGGGGTCCACGGCCCGCTGCCCGCCCTGCCCGTCGTCCAGGAGCGCGGGCGCCACGAGACGCTCCCGGTCCGCCGCGTAGCCGGTCCCGCGCCCGTCGCGCAGCCAGGCGACGCTCGCCGGCGTGTCGCCCGGGCCGCCCTCGTCGTCGCCGTGACGCGACGGCCGGATCGCCGTCCGCGGCGCGAGCGCGTCGGGGAGCACCTCGGGGCCAGCCCGACCCGGCTTGTGCCTGGGCAGATCACCCGGGCTGTTAGATCCGGGGCTTCCGGAGCCGGAAGGGGACCGATGAACCGCTGTCTGAGCGTGTCCGAGCGTGAGCAAGTCCTCTCGCCGACCCGATCCAGGTTCTTGTGCCTCGTCAAAGGGCGGATGTAGCACTCCGGGTGATATCGGCGCCGTCAACGCCGGCGACTCATCGGCCGCGATCGCTCCGGCATCCGCACCGACCGGCGTCTCGCGGAGCCAACCGAACGGTCGCGGCGCAGCCGGGTCCCCCGGCTTCGGAGGCTGCTTCCACGGCGGCACCTTTCCGACGAGCGGGATCCGCGTGTTCAACTGGCCGATCCCGTCCACGAGCTCCACGCCGGGATCCCCCTCGACGCGTCGCGCATCACCCGCGCGAGGGAGTCGCCCGTCGCCCGCCTCGCCCGCTCCGCCGGTCCGGACCCGCCCACCGCGCTCGTGGTTCAGCTGGCCCATCCCGTCGACCAGGCCGCGCGCCTCCGCCTCGACCGCCGCCGCGGACTCGACCGGCAGGCCCTCGCCCGGCTGCCGGAAGAACTCGGCGAACCCGCCGTCGGCCTCGAGGTCGCGCCGGACCATCACGCTGTCATACGTCTCGAGCGCCTTCGCGACCCGGTCCACGAGCGGCCGTGGGAACCCGAGCGCGACCCCGATCTCGCGGACCGCCGACCGCGCCCGGTACGTCACGAGGTTGCAGACCATCCCCGTGTGCTCCGGACCGTAGGTGCGGTAGATGTACTGGATGACCTCCTCGCGGCGCTCGGACGAGAAGTCGATGTCGACGTCCGGGTAGGTCGTCCGGCCCTCGTTGATGAACCGCTCGAACAGGAGGTTGTGCTGGATCGGCTCGACCCGGCTGATCCCGAGCGTGTACGACACGATCGAGCTGGTCGCGCTGCCCCGGCCCTGGGCCGGGATCCCCTGCTCCTTCGCGAACCGCATCAGGTCCCAGCAGATCAGGAAGAACTCGGCGAGACCGGCCCGCTCGATGACGTCGAGCTCGTGGGCGAGGCGGTTCACGACGGCCGACGTCAGCGGGTGGTAGCGCCGGCGGGCGCCCTCCCAGCAGAGGTCCGAGAGATACGAGAACGGAGTCTCGTTGCGGGGCACCTCGAAGCCCGGGAAGCGGTACTGCTCGAAGCCGAGGTCGACCCGGCATTCGGCGGCGAGATCGACGGCGCGGGCGATCCCCGCCGACCAGGCCCGGGCGACGTCGCGGCCGAGCGATCCGTCGCCAGGCGGCAGGGCGAGGAGCTCGTCCGCGCCCTTGAGATACGACTCGCCGTCCGCCCGCCGCAGGTCCGCCAGCGTCTCGAGGGTCCGCCCGTGCCGGATCGCGGTCAGCACGTCCTGGAACTCGCGGCCCTCCGGCCGGGCGTAGTGGACGTCGTTCGTCACGACCACCGCCACGCCCGTCTCCTCGGCGAGCGCCACCGTCTCCGTCACGAGCCAGCCGTCGTCCTGGAGCCGGTGGTGCGACAGCTCGAGATGGAACGCGTCGCGGCCGTAGCGCTCGGCAAGGACCTCCACCGCGGCCCGCGCCCCCGCCCGATCGCCCGCGCGCAGCCGCCGGGCGATCTCGCCCTCGCGACAGCCCGACAGGGCGACGAGGCCCTCGACGTGCTCGGCGAGGAGCGCCTGGTCGAAGCGGGGCATCGCCTTGGTGCCGGCCAGGTTCGCCCGGGAGACCAGCCGGCAGAGACTCCGATAGCCCGTCGCGTCGCGGGCGAGCAGCACCAGGTGCGGACCGCGCTGCCGCTCGCCGATCCCGCGGACGTCCTCCTTGACCGCCTCCCGGTGACCGGGGAGCCGGTCCCGCGTCGGCCGGGGCCGGTCCGGCTCGCCCTCGCGGGCGGCCGATTCGTCGGGCCCGTCCGCCGTCGATCGCCGCCGGCCGCCCCGCCGGACCGGTCGACGCGCCGGGACGACGATCCGGTCCGGGTCGGCGACCGCCGCGTCGCGCAGCTCCACCTCCACCCCGAGGATCGGACGCAGCCCGATCTCCTCGTAGGTCGTCGCCGCCCGGACGACGCCGTACAGCCCCTGGTGATCGGTCACGCCGAGCCCCGTCAGCCCGAGCTCGACCGCCCGCTCGGCCAGCTCGTCGGGCGCCGACGCGCCGTCGAGAAAGGAGAAGTTCGTGTGGCAGTGGAGCTCGGCATAGGCG
>DATBPR010000443.1:0-2858 GCA_036561285.1 Candidatus Limnocylindrales bacterium
TCATCGGGCCGGGACGGATCGCGCCGCGGATCGCGCGGGCCCTCACCGGCCACCCGCGCGGCGAGCTCCATGCGGTCGCCAGCCGGGATCTCGAGCGGGCCCGGACGTTTGCCGCCGCACACGGCGCGCCGCTCGCCTACGGGTCGTACGAGGACCTCCTTTCAGACCCATCGGTCGACGTCGTCTACATCGCCCTCCCCAACCATCTCCACGCGGACTGGTCGGTGCGCGCTCTCGAGGCCGGCAAGCACGTCCTGTGCGAGAAGCCCCTGGCACTCGCGGTCGCCGAGGTCGACCGGATCGCCGCCGCTGCCGCCCGGAGCGGACGGGTCGCGGTCGAGGCGTTCATGTACCTCCATCACCCGCAGACGCTGGCGGCCCTCGACGTCGTCGCGTCCGGGGCCCTCGGTCCGATCCAGCTGATCGGCGGCTCGTTCGCCTTCTTCCTGACGACGCCCGATGACCCGCGGATCGACCCGGACATGGGGGGCGGCTCGCTGTGGGACGTCGGCTGCTACCCGGTCAGCATCGCCCGTCGGATCGCCGGGCGCGAGCCGGAGACGGTCGGCGCGTTCGCCCGCTTCGACGAGCGCGGCGTCGATCGGACGTTCGTCGGCCAGCTCCGCTTCGGCGGCGGGCTGCTCGCCCAGTTCGACAGCGGGTTCGCGGCACCGGACCGCGAACGAGTGGAGATCGTCGGGAGCGACGCGACCCTGCTGCTCGAGCATCCATTCCTGCCCGCGCCGGACGGCCCCCCACCGGCCGTCTCCCTCGTTCGCGACGGCGTCTCGACCCCCGTCGAGGTCGAGTCGCTCGATCAGTACCGGGCGGAGGTCGACGATCTGACCGCAGCCATCCTCGACGGCACGCCCCCGCGGGTGGACCTCGCCTTCAGCCGGGGCGGCATCGCGACGCTCGTCGAGCTCGATCGGGTCGCCCGCCTCGGTGGGGCGCCTCGTCGGTGACGGCATGAGGCGTCGGCGGCCGCTCGCAGTCGCCGCTGGCCTCGCGATCATCGGGGTCGTCGGCGTCGTGGCAGCCACCCGCCTGGCCGGGACTGGTGGCGGCGCGCTCGGCCCGCCGCGGTTCGTCGACGAGACCGGCAGCGCCGGGATCGCGACGACCTACGACGGCAGCGCCGATTACGCGACGGGCGGCGGCGTCGCCTCGTTCGACTGCGACGGCGATGGCCGGCCGGACCTGTTCGTCGCGGGCGGGGCGAATCCGTCCACCCTCTATCGGAACGAGAGCCCGATCGGGGGGGCGCTCCGGTTCGTCGACGCCAGCTCCGGCTCGGGCGGCGCGGCGGCACCCGCCTCGATGGTCGGCGCCGGGGTGCTCGGCGCGTACCCGCTCGACATCGACGGCGACGGCATCGTCGATCTCGCGGTCCTGCGGACCGACGGCCTGAGGCTCCTGCGTGGGCTGGGCGCCTGCCGGTTCGAAGATGCGACGGCGGCATGGTCCCTCGATGCCGGCGCCGGCTGGACGACCGCCTTGAGCGCGAGCTGGGAGACCCCGACCTCTCCCCTGCCGACGCTCGCCGTGGGCCGGTACCTGAAGGTCGCCGACGGCAAGCAGACGTCCGACTGCGACACGAGCGATCTCGTCCGGCCCGCCGCCACGGGCTCGGGATACGCGCCGCCGGTCATCCTCAGTCCCGGCTACTGCACCCTCTCGATGCTCTTCAGCGACTGGGACGGATCGGGTCGCCGCGATCTGCGCGTGACGAACGATCGCCAGTACTACGTCGACGGCGAGGAGCAGCTCTGGCGGATCGCCCCGGGTGAGGCTCCGCGTCTCTACACGGACGCGGACGGCTGGCGGCCGCTCCAGATCTGGGGCATGGGGATCGCGAGCTACGACCTGACCGGGGACGGCCATCCCGAGGTCTACCTCACGAGCCAGGCCGACAACAAGCTGCAGACGCTCGCCGCCGGCCCGTCGCAGCCTGCCTTCACCGACATCGCCCTCAAGCGCGACGTGACCGTCGCCCAGCCGTACGCGGGTGGGGACGCGCTCCCCTCGACCGCCTGGCATCCCGAGTTCCAGGACGTCAACAACGACGGCCTGATCGACCTGTTCGTGTCCAAGGGCAACGTCAACGTGATCCCGGACTATGCCGCGAAGGACCCGAGCAATCTCCTGCTCGGCCAGCCGGACGGGACGTTCCGCGAGGGCGCCGACGCAGCCGGCATCGTCTCGTACGCGCGCGGGCGCGGGGCCGCCCTGGACGACTTCAACCTCGATGGGCTGCCGGACCTCGTCCAGGTCAACTACGGCCAGCCGACCGAGGTCTGGCGGAACGTCGGCGCCGGCACGGGCGCGGCGCCGGCGCCGATGGGGTCGTGGCTCGCCGTGCGGATCACGCAGCCCGGCCCGAACCGGGATGCGATCGGCGGGTGGCTCGAGGTCAAGGCCGGCGCCTCGTCCAGTGAGCGAGAGCTGACCGTCGGCGGCGGTCACCTCGGCGGGCAGCTGGGCTGGATCCACGTCGGCCTGGGCACGGCTCGCGACGCGCAGATCCGGGTTCGCTGGCCGGACGGCGCGCAGGGTGACTGGATGCCGGTGGGCGCGAACGAGTTCGTCGATGTGGCCCGCGGCGCGCCGGCCCCGGTCGCCTGGACGCCGCCGGCCTCCTGAGGTCCCGGCGCTGACGCAGAATGCGTTCAGCATGGCCGCCACGATCGCGCCCCGCCTCGCCGCCATCGACCTGCCGAGATTCGGCGCACCCGAACGGCGGCCGGAGATCCCGGCCTCTCGCTACCCGGAGCGGATCGAGGCCCTCCGGCGGCGGATGGCGGACCGCGGCTACACACTGTTCCTCCTGTTCGCCGATCGCGAGCACAGCGCCTCCA
>DATBPR010000444.1:0-3411 GCA_036561285.1 Candidatus Limnocylindrales bacterium
GACGATCTCACCCGCCCGCACGTCGAGCGTCACCTCGCGCAGCGCCGGCAGCCCCCGATCGTTCTCGGCCGACACGCCCTGGACCGCGAGCACGACCTCGCCCGGATCGAAGGGCGGCTTGTCGACCACCTCCAGGACGCTCCGGCCGACCATCAGCCGCGCCAGGTCTGCCTTCGTGGCCCCGGCCGCGGGCACGCCCGACGCGGTCACGCGGCCGCGTCGCATGACCGTGATCCGGTCGGCGATCGCGAGGACCTCGCCGAGCTTGTGGCTGATGAAGACGACGCTCCGGCCCTCGGCGGTCATCGACCGGAGGGTCGCGAACAGCTCGTCGGCCTCCTGCGGGGCGAGAACTGCGGTCGGCTCGTCCATGATCAGGATCCGGGCGCCGCGGTAGAGCATCTTCAGGATCTCGACCCGCTGTTGCTCCCCGACGGAGAGCTGCCAGATCCGGGCGCCGGGGTCGACGTGCAGGCCGAATCGCTCCGCCAGCTTCCCGATCTCCGCCTCCGACGAGCGGCCGCGGAGCAGGAAGCGCGGCTGGTCGAGGCCGAGCAGGACGTTCTCCGTCACCGTCTGCGACGGGACGAGCGTGAAGTGCTGGTGGACCATCCCGAGCCCGGCCGCGATCGCGTCGCGGGGCGAGCCGAACGCCACCGGCAGGCCCTCGACCCGGATCTCGCCGGCGTCCGGCCGGTAGAGCCCGGCGAGGATGTTCATCAGGGTGCTCTTGCCGGCGCCGTTCTCGCCGAGCAGGGCGTGGACCTCGCCCTGGCGCAGGTCGAAATCGACCTGGTCGTTGGCGAGCACGCCGGGGAAGCGCTTGACGATCCCGCGGGCCTCGACGGCCAGTGACGGACCGCCGTCGCCCGGCACGGCTCCCGCGCCGGAACCAGGTGCCGCGATCGGGGGATCGGGAGCGAGCGTCATCGATGCGGTCCCGAAACGTCGAGACCCGCGGGCCGGGGCCCGCGGGTCTCCATCGTCTCGCTCAGCTCAGCGGAGGCAGTGGCGAGGTGATGCCGTCGTTCCACCAGTACATGCAGACCGAGCACTCCGAACCCGGAGCGCCGGGCGGGAACTGGTCGAGGTCGGACTGCTTGAGCTTCTGCCCGGCGGGCAGGAGCTCCTTGCCGGTGTTGTCCTTGATCGGTCCGGCGAAGACGTCGAAGCGGCCGAACTTCCCGGCCAGCGCGTCGGCCACGAGCCCCTTGACCTTGTCGACGTCGGCCTGGGGCAGGTCGGCGAGGCCCTTCTGGAGGGTCTGGCCGTCCATGAAGCCGTAGAGGCCCATCGCCTTCGAGTTCGCGTCGAAGTACTCGTAGCCGGCCGTGTACTTCTTGTCCTTGACCTGCTGGCCGATCCGGACGTACTCCGGACCCCAGATCCAGTAGGGGGCGGTGAGGCAGGCGTCCTTGCCCGCGCACGACGACGGGTGGTCGTACGTGACCGCCCACTTGCCCTTCTCCTTGGCGACGTCGGCGACGGCCGGCGTGTCCGCTCCGGTGAAGACGACGTCGGCGCCCGCGTCGAAGAGCGAGGCGGCTCCGTCGCGCTCCTTCTGCGGGTCGTGCCAGGTGTTGATGAACCGGACGTCGACCGTGCACTCCGGGCAGGTCACCTTCACGCCGCGGGTGATCGCGTTGCCGAGGCGGAGCTCCTCGGGGATCGGGAAGGTCGCCATGTAGCCGATCTTCGGGATGCCGTCCTTCTTCGCCCGCGAGCCCGCGAGCATCCCGGCCATGTACTTGAAGTCCTCGACGGCGCCGAAGAAGTTGCCGAAGTTCTTGCCGTTCGACTTGTAGCCGGTCAGGTGGAGGAACGTCGTGTCCGGGAACTCCCCGGCGACCGTCGCCATCGGGTCCATGTAGCCGAATGACGTGCCGATGATGAAGTTGAACCCCTTCCGGGCGAGGCTCCGGAAGACCTGCTCGGAATCGGCCCCTTCGGGGACCAGCTCGATGTAGGCGACATGCGAGCCGGGCAGGTTCTGGCACAGGTACTGGAGGCCCTCGTAGTGGGCCTGGCTCCAGCCGCCGTCGTCGTGCGGGCCGATGAGGACCATCGCGACGTTGAACTTGCCGGCCACGACGTCCGGGATCTGGAGGTTCGCGCCGCCCTGCGCCGCGCCCGCCGTACAGTCGCTGCCGGATCCGCCTCCGCCGCTCGCCGCCGGTGTCGCGCTGCCGCACGCGCCGACGGCCAGTGCCGTCACCGCGAACAGGCTCGCGAGCCGCAGCCGAGTGCTGCCCATGGGTACCCTCCTCCTCCGCGTCGATCGCGCACATCGAACGCGCCGCCACGATGGGCACGCGCGTGCTCGGGGCGACCTTGCGGGTTCCCGGCACCGCTTGGTCCGGACGGAAGTCTAGCCTCCGGCGTGGGTGCCCGGAGGCCGTCCGTGACCGATTCCGGGTCGCGATTCGGTGGCGCGTCGGGGGCGGATGTCACCGGCTCGCGAAGGGCCGTCCTGTACCATCGGCCGCGATGTTCGAACGAACCGCGCTGCCCGCCGGGCCGCGCGTGATCAGCGCCCGGCTTCCCGGCGCCCGTTCGGTCTCCATCGCGGCATACGTCCTCGCCGGCTCGCGCCTCGAGACGCCCGAGGAGGCCGGCGTGGCGCACTTCATGGAGCACATCACCTTCAAGGGCACGAGCCGGTTCCCCTCGACCCGGGCGATCTCCGAGGCGATCGAGGGCGTCGGCGGCTCCTTCAACGCCGCGACCGATCGGGAGTCGACCGTCTACTGGGTCCGCGTCCCCCGCCGCGAGGCGACCAGGGCGATGGATGTCCTCGGCGAGCTGATCGTCCGGCCGAACCTCGACGAGGCGGAGATCGACGGGGAGCGGGCCGTGATCGTCGAGGAGATCCGCTCGTACCTCGACGATCCCGCGGAGCACGCCCAGATCCTCTTCCAGCAGGCGATGTTCGGCGACGGCGCGCTCGGGCGCGAGATCTGTGGCGACGAGGACGGGATCCGGTCGCTGCCCACCGAGGCGATCCGGTCGTTCTGGCGGACGACCTACCGGCCGGCGAACACGGTCATCGCCGTCGCCGGCGACATCGATCACCCGCAGGCGGTCGAGCTGGCCGACGCGGCGTTCGGCAGCGGCAATGGGGTCGTGCCCGGGTTCGCCCCGGCGCCCACGCTGCCGGCCGGCGAGCGGTCGATCCTCCGTGCCCGCCGCGACGCGAGCCAGGCCCAGCTGATCCTCGGCGTCCCGGCGCTCCGGCGGGACCACCCCGACGCCTGGATCCTCGCGGTCCTGAACGCGGTGCTCGGCGACGGGATGTCGAGCCGCCTGTTCCTGTCCGTGCGCGAGGCCCAGGGCCTTGCCTACGACGTTTCGTCCGGGCTCGTCGACTACGCCGACGCCGGCTCGCTCGAGGTGTCGGCCGGCGTCGACTCC
>DATBPR010000445.1:0-6268 GCA_036561285.1 Candidatus Limnocylindrales bacterium
TCCTGGTCGTGGGTCACGTAGATGAACGTGATCCCGACCTCCTGCTGGATGCGCTTCAGCTCGACCTGCATCTGCTTGCGGAGCTTCAGGTCGAGCGCGCCGAGGGGCTCGTCGAGGAGCAGGACGGCAGGCCGGTTGATCAGCGCCCGGGCGAGCGCGACGCGCTGGGCCTGGCCGCCGGAGATCTGGTTCGGCTTGCGATTCTCGAAGCCCGGCAGCTCCACGAGCTTCAGCATGTCCGTGACGCGGCTCTTGACCTCGGTCCCCTTCAGGCCCTTCCGGCGCAGGCCGAAGGCCACGTTCTCGAAGATCGTCAGGTGGGGGAAGAGGGCGTAGTTCTGGAAGACCGTGTTGACATTCCGCTTGAACGGCGGGAGCCACGTCACGTCCTGGCCCTGGAGCTCGATCAGGCCGGACGTCGGCTCCTCGAACCCGCCGATCATCCGGAGCGTCGTCGTCTTGCCGCACCCGGACGGTCCGAGCAGGCTGAAGAACTCGCCGTCGCGGACCTCGAGGTTGATGGAGTCGACGGCGACCATCTCGCCGAACTTCTTCACGACATCGACGAGACGAACGTCGACTTCAGGCAAGTTCGCGCACTCCCAGCGGTCGGAGCGCCGGTGCGGCTCGTCGCCCGCCGATGCGCACCCGGGGAATTGCCGAAGAGCAGCGGACCTCCTCCGACCGCCGTCGGCAAGCCGAGAATAGGTGTCGCCGGATCGGAGTGTCAAGAACGCGAAACGCGGGCCGGTCAGGCTCGCCGAGATTCGATATTCGAATCAACTGGCCGCGTTCGAGGGATGATTCGCAGCCCACGACCCGGGTGGCAGGCCAGCGGCTCCGGTGCCGCTCGACCAGCCCGCGTCGGGCGGACGGCGACGGCAGCCGCGCCGCGGCCGGCTTCCGGGCGCGCGCGGTAGGATGCGGATATCGACGCACGACCTGTCAGAAGGTCGCCCCACCCGCCCGTCACCGTTCGAGAGGTTCGCGAAGCCGCATGGCCGATCTGACCGAAGTCGCGATCATCGACGCGCTCCGCCACGTCCAGGAGCCCGAGCTGGGCCGGGACATCGTGAGCCTCGACATGGTCAAGTCGGTCGCGATCGACGGCACGAACGTCGCGTTCACGATAGAGCTGACGACGCCGGCCTGCCCGCTCAAGGACGAGATCGAGGGGAACGCCCGGGCCGCGCTCCAGGCCCTCGGCGCGACCGACGTCGCGATCACGTGGGGGGCGATGGTCCGGCGGGCGGCGCCGCGGACCGCCGAGCAGCTCCTGCCGAACGTCAAGAACATCATCGCGGTCGGCTCGGGCAAGGGCGGCGTCGGCAAGAGCACGATCAGCGTCAACCTCGCGGTCGCGCTCGCCCAGGCCGGCGCCGCGGTCGGCCTGCTCGACGCCGACATCACCGGGCCGAACATCCCGATGATGCTCGGGGTCGACGGTCAGCCGAAGGCCAGCGCCAACAACAAGATCACGCCGCTCGAACGGCACGGCGTGAAGTGCATCTCGATCCAGTTCTTCGTGCCGGAGGGCCAGCCGATCGTCTGGCGTGGCCCGCTCGTCGGCGGCGCGATCCAGCAGTTCCTCCGCGACGTCGACTGGGGCGATCTCGACTATCTCGTCGTCGACCTGCCGCCCGGCACATCCGACGCGCAGCTGACGCTGGCCCAGTCGGTGCCCCTCGGCGGGGCGGTCCTCGTGACGACGCCGCAGGACGTGGCCCTGAGCGACGTCGGCAAGGCCCTCGCGATGTTCAAGCGCCTGTCCGTGCCGATCCTCGGCCTCGTCGAGAACATGAACGGCTTCGCCTGCCCGCACTGTGGCGAGGTCACCGAGATCTTCGGCCGGGGTGGCGGCGAGCGGTTCTGCCAGACGCACGGGCTCGACTTCCTGGGCGGCGTCCCGCTCGACGTGACGGTCCGCCAGGGTGGCGACGTGGGCGTGCCGGCGGTCGCCCAGCGCGAGCCGGGCCAGGCGGCCAGGGCCCTCACGGCCGTCGCCGGCGCCGTGGCCGCGCGAATGAGCGTCCGGGCGGCGACGGCGGACCAGCAGCCCCTTCTCTCGATCAGCTGACCCGCGGCGCCCGGCGAGCTCCGGCGCCCCGCCGCGGCGCCGGCGGCCCGCGATCGCCGCGGGTCACCCGGGGTAGACTCGCCGTCCGGGCGCGTCCGACATCGGCGGTCGCCTAACCGTCGCTGAGGGAGGATGGCCGGTGACCTGTCCGGCCTGCGGAGCCGTCGTCGCGGCCACCGCTCGCTTCTGCGAGCAGTGCGGCGCCCGCCTGCCATCCGAGCCGATCGCCCGCCCGGCGAGCGGGACCGGCGGCGACCGGCGGGTCGTGACCGCGCTCTTCGCCGATCTCGTCGACTACGTCCGCCTCGTGGCCGAGCACGATCCGGAGGTCGTCCGGCGGCGGGTCGGGGCGGCCCTGGCCGCGATGAGCGAGGCGATCGACGCGTTCGACGGCACCCGCGAGAAGTTCATCGGCGACGCCGTGTTCGCCGTCTTCGGCTGGCCACGGGCCCACGACGACGACGCCCTTCGTGCCACGCACTGTGCCCTCGCGATCCGCGATCGGCTCGCGCGCCTCGAGGACCCCGAGCTGGATGCGCTGCAGGTCCGGATCGGGCTGGCGACGGGCGAGGTCGTCGCCGCCCCTCGCGAGGTCCCGGGCGACATGGACTGGTCCCTGACCGGCCCGGCCATCACGACCGCGGCTCGGATCCAGGGCCTGGCGGAGCCGGGCGAGATCCTCCTCGATGAGCCCACCCGACGGGCGACGCGCAAGCGGCTGGCGATCGAGGACCTCGGCGAGCGGGTCCTCCGCGGCCAGCGCCGGCCCGTCCGGCTCGGCCGGCTGCTCGGCGACACGGGGTTCCAGCCGTGGCAGCCACCGAGCGGCCGGTTCATCGGCCGGGTAGCGGAGCGGGATGCCCTGCTGCGGCTCGTCGGCCGCCTCGAGTCCGACCGCATCGGCGGGATCGCCGTCGTCGCCGGCGACGCCGGGATCGGCAAGTCGCGGCTCCTGGCCGATCTCGAGGTCGACGTCCGGCGGGCGGGGGTCGCCTGGACCTGGGTCGACAACGTCTCGTACGGCCGGCAGGAGCCGTACCGGTTCGGCCGATCGCTCGCGGAGATCATCGCCCAGGACCACGCGATGGATTCGGGTTCGTTCGCCCGGCGGCTGCTGTTCACGTCCGACGCCACGCCGGACGACGTCCGCCGGTGGTCCGGCGCAATCGCCGCCATCGCCCGCGACGCCGCGTTCTCGGGCTGGGAGGCCGAGGCGGAGCTCGTCCCGACGGACCCGGTCGAGGTCGTCGCCTCGATCCGCTCCCTGGCGCGGGCGTACATGGAGCATCTCCTCGAGCTCGACGGCCCGCGGGTCGTCGTGATCGACGATCTCCACTGGCTCGACGCGTCGAGCGCGGGGATCTTCGACGAGCTCGCCGGCGTCACCCGGCGGCGGCCGCTCCTGATCGCCGTTGGCAGCCGCCCCGAGGGCCTGCTCCTACCCGCGCTGGAGGAACCGGATGTCGTCCGGATCGAGCTCGGCGGGTTCGACGAGCGGGAGACCGGCGAGCTCGCCCGGGCCGTTGCCGGCGCGGAGGTCGACGCCGACGACGCCCGGCGCCTCCATGCCCGGACCGGCGGCAACCCGCTCTTCATCGGCGAGACCGTCCGGGCGATCGTCGACGAGGGCGCCATCACCGACGACGGGCGGCTCGAGATGGACGGGGCTGCGGCGGCCGACCTGCCGGTCACCCTGCGCGCCCTGCTCGGAAGCCGGATCGACGCGCTGCTGCCGGCCGGCCGGACGGTGCTCCGCGTCGGGTCGGTGATCGGGATGACCTTCCACGAGCCGATGCTCGAGGAGATCCTCGCGGAGCCCGTCGACCCCGCGGTCTTCGAGCGCCTGGCAGAGGCCGCGATGATCGTCCCGACCGATGCCATCGACGGCTGGCGGTTCTGCCACCCGCTCATCCACGACGCCGCGTATCGGAGCCTCCTCGCAACCGATCGGACGATCCTCCACACCCGGGTCGCCGATCGGCTCGAGGTCCTCCAGCCGGACCGCCTGGTCGGGACCATCGCCCTGCACCGGGCGGCCGCCGGCGATTCGGTCCGGGCGATCCCGCTCCTCCTCCGAGCGGCCGAGATGGCCGCCGGCATGGCGGCCCCGACGGAGGCAGCGGACTATCTCGAGACGGCCGCCGGGCTCGAGCCCGATCCGGACGTCGCCGCGGAGCTGCGGCGGCGGGCGACCGAGGCCCGCGGGATGGCCCTGGTCGGATAGGAACGACGGCGCGCGACGGATCACGTGGTCCGCCGGCCGACCCTCAGGTCAGTCGCGCCTGCGCCGACAGCTGGGCGGCATGCGGATCGGACGCGCCCACCGCCGCCGATTCGTGGCCAACCTCGATGCGGAGGCCCGGCCGGCCCGCCTGGGCCCCGGGTCGGGCCGCGCAGGCCGCGTCGATCCGTGCCCGCAGCTCGTCGCGGAAGTGGACGAGGACCACGCTCCGGGCGCCGGCCTGATCGGCCATCTCGAGCGCCTCCTCGGGGGTCAGATGGCCTCGCCTGGGGTCGTCGAACTCGGCGCTGGTCAGCGTCGCCTCCGCCACGAAGAGATCGGCTCCGCGGGCGGACGCGGCGAACGCGGCGTTGGGTCCGGTGTCGCCCGTGATCGCGATCGACGCGCCCGTCGGGTCCGTCACGACGCAGCCCCAGGCCGGCACGTAGTGCTGGCCGGCGACGAACGAGATCGTCAGGTCGCCGACGTGGAGCCGGTGGGCCGGGTCGTACTCGAGGACGCTGTAGGCATCGTCGAAGAAGTTGGCCCGTTCGCTGATCGCGGTCGCGAGGGCGTCGATCCGCGCCTTGCCGCCCGGTGGGACGAGGAGCGGCAGGTGCTCGCCGGCGACGCCTTCCCAGGGCAGGAGGTAGCGCAGCGACACCAGGTCGATGTAGTGATCCGCGTGCATGTGGCCGATCACGATCGCATCGAGCTCGCGTGGATCCCGGATCGTCAGCAGCTCGCGGATGATCCCCTGGCCGCAGTCCACGAGGAGGGCCGTGGTCCCGGTCTCGATGAGGAGGCCCGATGCCGGAGTCTCGGCCTGCGGCTGGGACGTGCCGCTCCCGACGACAGTCAGGCGCACGGAACCCGGCCCGGGTCGGTCTGCAGCATGGGCGGGATCGTACGCATCCGCGAGGCGACGCGTCGAGTCATCGCGGCACGATGAACCTGTCATGCCGCCGACAGATCGGCCCGTCCGGTGGTGCCTCACGGCACGAAATCAGGGTCGATGCGGCGGATTCGACGCGGTACGATCCCGCCCATGGTCGACCTCCGCTCGACGAGCGAGACCCTCGCGGCCGTGCCGCTCTTCGCCGGGCTGGACGAGGACGGCCGGGCAAGCCTGATCCGGAGCATGCGGGTTCGCCGCTTCCGTCGCGGCGAGACGGTCTTCCACGTCGGCGATCCCGGTGACGCGCTGTTCATCGTCGTGTCGGGCTCGATCAAGATCACGCTGCCGGCGGACTCGGGCGATGAGGCGATCCTTGCCACGCTCCGACCCGGCGACTTCTTCGGCGAGCTCGCCCTCCTCGACGGCGCGCCCCGCTCGGCGACGGCGATCGCGATCGAAGCGACGGAGATGTACATGCTTCCCCGCGACCGCTTCCGCGACCTGATCGCCTCCGAGCCGGTCATGCGCGACACGGTCCTCGCGACGCTCGCCGCGGAGGTCCGCCGGCTGACCCACCACGTCGAGGAGCTGCACTTCCTCGACATCACGGGCCGGCTCGCCTCGCGCCTGGCCCGCCTCGCCGGCGAGAGCGGCGCGACCCGGCTTGGCGACGGCGCGATCCGGCTCGCCGGCCCGCTGACCCAGGGCGACCTGGCGGCGATGATCGGCTGCACCCGGCAGAGCGTGAACAAGCTCCTCGGGCTGTTCACCGACGACGGGCTGATCCGCCTCGAGCGCGACCGGATCGTCATCCTGGACCTCGACGGGCTGCTTCGCGCGGCGCATCGCTAGGTTCGCGCCGCGGGCGTCCGCGCCGGCTCCGCCGCGCCGGCAGATCGCGACGATCAGCCGGTCGCGTGATCCCGGATCGCCGTCAGCGCGATGTGGGCCGCCGCGAGCGCCGCGCGGTTGCGACCGGTCGCGCCGCCCAGGAAGACGACCCGCCGCTCGCGGTGGACCCAGCCCGGCCCGACGACCACGACGGCCACCGCGGTATCCGCGCCACGTGAGC
>DATBPR010000446.1:0-5133 GCA_036561285.1 Candidatus Limnocylindrales bacterium
TCCTCGTGATCGGCGCCGGGATGACGGTTGCCGGGCTGTCGAACGCCGGGCCCGCCCCGATCGCCCTGATCGTCGCCGGTGTCCTCATCGCGGTCCCGGCATTCGCCAGGCTGACGCCGCCCGGCACGATCCGGGCCGCCCACGGGCTGCCGACGGCGGTGCTCCTGCGCGGCTTCCTGACCTTCGCGTTCTTCTGCGCCGACGCCTACGTCCCGCTCGCGATCCAGGGCTGGCGTGGCGAGCCCGCGCTCGTGTCCGGGCTCGTGTTCACCGCGTCGACCCTGTCGTGGACCGGCGGCGCCTGGATCCAGGCCCACCGGATCGAGCGGATCGGGCCGCTCAAGTTCCTCGTGACCGGGTTCGTCGTCCTGATGCTCGGGATCGGCGGGTTCGCGCTGATCCTCATCCCGAGCGTGCCGCTGATCGTCGCCGTCGTCGCCTGGAGCGTCGCCGGCCTGGCGATGGGGCTGTCCTATTCAACCCTGTCGATCGTCGTCCTCCGCGAGTCGCCGCCCGAGACCCAGGGGGCATCCACGGCCGGCCTCCAGCTGTCCGACGTCCTCGGGACCTCGCTCGGGACCGGCCTCGGCGGGGCGCTGGTGGCGGCCGGCGTGCGAGCCGGCGGAGCGGGCTGGGAAGGCCTCGCCGCCACCTTCGCCGTCGCGATCGGGGTCGCCTTCGTCGGGCTCCTGCTCAGCGGCCGGCTCGGCCGTTCCGGCACCCTCCGGGGCGCCATTCACGCTGGCTCGACGGCGGCTCCATCGGGGTAGACTTGCGCCCCGTCCGAACGGGTCGCCCCGTCGCGATCCCGGACGGACGACCGGCCCGCCCCGGGCCTGCCCACCTGGAGGAATGCGCGCCGATGTCCGCCGAGGAGCTTCGCGCCAAGATTCGCGAGATTCCCGACTTCCCGAAGCCCGGGATCCTCTTCTACGACATCACCACGCTGCTGAAGGACCCGAAGGCGTACCGCGAGGCGATCGACCTGATGCTCGCGCCGTACACGGGCGAGGCGATCGACGTGGTCGTGGGCATGGAGTCGCGCGGGTTCATCTTCAGCTCGGCGATGGCGTACCAGCTGAACGCGGGCCTCGTGCCGGTTCGCAAGCTTGGCAAGCTGCCGGCCGAGACGATCACCGTGGAGTACGCCCTCGAGTACGGCTCGAACACGCTCGAGATCCACCGCGACGCGATCGAGCCCGGCCAGAAGGTCCTGATCGTCGACGACCTGCTCGCGACCGGCGGCACGGTCAAGGGCACGATCGAGCTCGTCGAGCGACTGAAGGGCAACGTCGTCGGGCTCGCGTTCCTCGTGGAGCTCGACTTCCTCAAGGGTCGCGACCGGCTCGACGGACGCCGGGTGACGAGCGTCATCCAGTACTGACCGCGACCGAGCAGCCGGCATCGACGATCGCCTGACGCACGAGCACCCCGTGGCCGACCCGCAGCCCGCCTCCGACCCGACGCCCCCGGCGCCGACCGAGGCCGCCCCGATCGGGCCGACAGCGGCGGAGCAACCGGCGGCCGGCGAGGTGCTCGACCCGGCTGCGCAGGACGAGGTCTCGCTCGCCCGGCGGCGCTTCTTCCGCCAGTTCGCCGGTGAGCTGTTCCAGACCGCCGCGACAGTCGCGGGCGCTGCCCAGGCGCTCCAACGGGCATCCGCCGAAGCCGCGGGCGCCATCCTCGACCCCGCGTCCGCCGCGTTGCTCGGCGGAGAGGCACCACCGGCCCCGGTTGGCCCGCCGACCGGCTTCCGGACCCCGTTCCGCGAGGCCGACGGAATCCTTCTCGTCATCGACCAGCGGCGGCTGCCCGACGAGCTGATCGAGGTCGAGGTCCGGAACGGCCCCGAGGCCGCCAACGCGATCCGCCAGATGGTCGTGCGGGGCGCGCCGGCGATCGGCCAGGTCGCGGCGATCGGGATGGCGCTCAGCGCGGAGCGGGCGCGGGAGACGCTGCCCTACGCGCGGCGGGCGATCATTCGCGGAGCGGCCGCTGCCCTCCGCGCCTCGCGGCCGACGGCGGTGAACCTCGGCTGGGCGGTGGACCGGATGATGGCCCGCTACGAGGCCGCCGGGGACCTCGACGACGATGGCGGCATGATCGCCGACGCCATGCGCGACGAGGCCGACCGGATCGTCGCCGAGGCGACGACCGACCATGGGCGGCTCGCGGAGTTCGGACTGGCGGTGCTGCCGGTCAAGGACTTCGGGCCGCTCCGGATCCTCACCCATTGCAACACGGGCCCGCTCGCCTGCGGCCAGTTCGGGACGGCGCTCGGGATCGTCCAGGCCGCCCATCATGCTGGCCGCGAGATCAGCGTCTGGGTCGACGAGACGCGGCCCTACCTGCAGGGCGCGCGGCTGACGGCCTGGGAGCTCGAGCAGGCCGGCGTCCCGCACACGCTGATCCCGGACGTCGCGGCCGGGTCGCTGATGCGCCGCGGCGAGGTCGACGTCGTCATCGTCGGAGCGGATCGCGTGGCCGCGAACGGCGACACGGCGAACAAGGTGGGGACGTATCCGCTCAGCGTCCTCGCGGCTCGTCACGGGATCCCGTTCCTCGTGTGCGCGCCGACGTCCTCGATCGACCTCGACACCGAGGACGGCGACGGGATCGAGATCGAGGAGCGCTCCGCCGACGAGGTGCTGATGATCCGGGGCGTCCTGATCGCCCCTGCCGGGACGGACGTCCGGAACCCGGCCTTCGACGTGACCCCGGCCGAGCTGATCAGCGGGATCGTCACGGAGGAGGGCGTCGTGAGCGCGCCGTACGGTCCGGGCCTCGCCGTCGCCGTCGCCTCCGCGAAGGCGCGCTGGGCCGCGACGCGGCCGCCGATCGTGCCGGCTCCGACCGCGGATACGGCGCCGGCGGCCGAGGCCGCTCCGGAACCCCAGGTCGCCGGCTGATGGCCAGCGTCGCGACCGCCCGGAGCCGGACCCACGGGATCACGACCCGCGCGATCACGGACCGGGCGCAGCTCCGCCAGTTCCTCGAGACGGACCGCCTCCTCGCCGCGTATGCCCTGTGCGACCTCGAGGACCGCGAGTTCGGCAAGACCCGCTGGGGAGGAGCGTTCGACGGCAACCGGCTCGTCGCGCTCGCGCTCGAGTACTCCGGCCTGACCCCGCAGCCACTGTTCGTCATGGGCAGCTCCGACGGGATCGAGGCCGTTCTCCGTGATGTCGTCCGGCCGCGGGCCGCCTATGTCGCGGTCCTGCCCGACGCCCTCGAGGCGGTGCAGGCCAGCTACCGCCTCGACCCGGGCCCGCAGATGGTCCGGATGTGGGTCGACCGGGCGCGCTTTCGGCCGTATCCGGCCGACGTCCGGCGTCTCCTCCCGATCGACATCGGCGAGCTGAACCGGCTCTACCAGCTCGGGTTCGCCTCGTGGCTGCCGTCGTCGGCGATCGGCGACGGCGTCTACTTCGGCGTCCGGACCGGGGGGCGGCTGGTCGCCGCGGCCGGGACCCACGTGATCAGCTCGCAGGCGCGGCTCGCGGTCGTCGGCAACGTCCTGACGCACGTCGACTACCGTGGCCGGGGCTACGCGACCGCGGTCACGGGCGCCGTCACCGCCGAGCTGCTCCGGACCTGCGACCAGGTCGTCCTCAACGTCCGCTCCGACAATCCGCCCGCCCTCCAGGCCTACCGCCGCCTGGGCTACGCCGAGCACGTCCGCTTCGAGGAGCGGCTCGCCCACCGCCTCGGCTCGCCGTGGACCGGGCTGACCGGGCCGCTCCGTCGACTGTTCAATCGCAAGGAGATCGAATCCCGATGACCGACACCGCGACCACGCCGCCCATCGCCGCCACCGGAGGCCTGCCGGCCCACGACGTCACCGACCTCGGCCTCGCCGCCGAGGGGATCCGCCGCATCGAATGGGCGGAGCGGGAGATGCCGGTCCTCCGCCTGATCCGCGAGCGGTTCGAGCGGGAGCGGCCCCTCGCCGGGATCCGCGTCGGGGCATGCCTCCACGTCACGACCGAGACGGCCAACCTGATGCGGACGCTCAAGGCCGGTGGCGCGGACGTGGTCCTGGCGGCCTCGAACCCGCTGTCCACGAAGGACGACGTCGCGGCCGCCCTCGTCGCCGAGTACGGCATCGGAACCTGGGCCCGTCGCGGCGAGGACCGCGACACGTACTACGCCCACCTGAACAGCGTCGCCGACACCCGCCCGCAGATCACGATGGACGACGGCTGCGACCTCGTCTCGCTGCTCCATAGCGAGCGACCCGCCCAGATCAAGGAGGTTCTCGCCGGGACCGAGGAGACGACGACCGGCGTGATCCGCCTCAAGGCGATGGCCGCCGACAACGCGCTCGGCTTCCCGGTCGTCGCGGTCAACGAGGCCCAGACCAAGCACCTGTTCGACAACCGCTACGGGACCGGCCAGTCCACGGTCGACGGCATCCTCCGGGCGACGAACATCCTGCTCGCCGGCCGGAACGTCGTCATCGCCGGCTATGGCTGGGTCGGGCGCGGGATCGCGTCGCGGATGTCCGGAATGGGCGCCCACGTCGCGATCGTCGAGGTCGACCCCGTCCGGGCGCTCGAGGCGCTGATGGACGGCTTCCAGGTGATGACCGCCGGCGACGCGGCCTCGTGGGGCGAGCTGTTCGTGACCGCGACCGGCAACCTCAACGTGTTCCGCCGCGAGCACTTCGCGGCGATGCGCGACGGCGCGATCATGGCCAACTCCGGCCATTTCGACGCCGAGCTCGACCTGAAGGCGCTCCGCGAGATGGCCGAGGGCCACGAGCGCGACGTCCGCGAGAACGTCCGCGAGTACGACCTCGGCGAGCGAAAGGTGAACCTCATCGCGGAAGGCCGGCTCGTGAACCTCGGCGCGGCCGAGGGGCATCCCGCGGCGGTGATGGACATGAGCTTCGCGAACCAGGCGCTGTCCGCGGAGTACGTTGCCCAGCACCACGCGGAGCTCGAGCCGCGGGTCTACGTCGTCCCGGAGGCGATCGATGCCGAGGTCGCCCGGCTGAAGCTGGCCGCCCTGGGCATCACCCTCGACGCCATGACCTCCGAGCAGCAGGCCTACGTCACCTCCTGGCAGCACGGCACGTGAGCGACGGCCCGGGGGAGACCGGCGAACGTCCGGTGGGCGGTGGGGCGCCCG
>DATBPR010000447.1:0-3015 GCA_036561285.1 Candidatus Limnocylindrales bacterium
GTCGGTCGGGGCCGATCGCGCTGAGCTGCGCACCCTGAACGGCTGGTTGGGTCTCGACGATCCGAACGAGGCGGTCGAGGCGCCAGAGGCCACCGAGACGCCCGAGCCGACGGAGACTCCGGAGGCGACGGACACGCCCGAGCCGAAGGAGACGCCCGAGGCCGCCCACGCCCCGAAGCCGGCCAAGGCCGATGTCGACAAGGACGACGATCAGGGCGAGGACGGCAATGATCAGGGCGAGAACGAGCAGGACCACGAGACCCCGACCGCGCACGCCACGCCACACCCGACCCATGCCGGCGAGCACGCCGGCGGTGACTCGGGCGGCGGGGACAACGAGGGCGGCGACTGACCACCCAGCCCGGCTCGCCTGGGCGCCGCCCGATCGTGCCGGGAAGTCGTCAGCCCCTGGCGCCGCCGGTGAAGTTCCAGCTCCCGAGTTGGAGCGACGGCACGAGGTAGATCGAGTCCCAGCCGGCGAGCAGCAGCGCCCGGTCCGACGAGACACCCCGGACGTTTCCCGGACCGAGGGCTTCGAGGAACGACTGGGTGAACCGCAGGTTCGTGACCGGCCGGACGACCCGACCGTTCTCGACCAGCCAGACGCCGTTCCGGGTCAGCCCGGTCACGACCTGCGTCTTCGGGTCGAGGATCCGCGTGTACCAGAAGTCGGTGACCAGGACCCCCCGCTCCATGCCCGCGACGAGCGCGTCGGTGGAGCGGGCGCCGGGCTCGAGGACGAGGTTCGCGCCGAGCGCGCCCCACGCGGCCCCGCCCTCGACGGCGTGACCGGTGCTCTCGACGCCGGCCGCCTTCGCTGTCCGGCGCGTCTGCAGCAGGGCCTTCGTGACGCCATCTCGGACGAGGTCGAACGGATGCTTCGGCGTCCCCTCGATGTCGAACGCGATGCCAAGCGTCTCCGCGTCGGTGACGTCCTCGCGGAGGTTGATCGCGGTGTCGAACTGGGCCACGCCGACCTCCGCGAACGAGCGCCCCTCCTCGACCGCCTTGCCGTTGAAGCCGGACACGAGGAGGAACGACAGGATGTTCGCGACGCAGTCCGGCTCGAGGACGACCTCGTAGCGGCCGGGCTCCAGGTCCGTCGGCTCCGACGCGTCTCGCGCCTTCCGCGCCGCACGCCCGCCAACCGCCGCGCCGTCGAGATCCGCCAGCCGCACGGAGGTGTCACGGCCGCTGCCGTCCGCCGTCGCCGTCCGGGCGATCCCGTCGATCGTGGCCGACGTCCCGCGACCGGTCAGGCGCTGGCCGGCGCTGTTGGCGAACGCGAGCCGCACCGATAGCGTCGAGCAGAACCCGGCGGTCTCGAGCCCACCGGCGGAATCGACGAACGCCCGGACCCGACCGGCCCGCTCGTCCGGCGAGGCCTCGGCCGTGGCGTCGTCCCAGTGGTCGACGTCGGGAGCCGGCGATGGCCCCGCGAGGCCCGGCCACTCGGGGTCGGCCGGTCGAACCTTCGCGGCGTCGAGGACGCCGTCGATCGCCCGCCCGAGCGTCTCGTCGTCGGCCGGCCCGTCGACGGACGTCGAGGCGTTGCGTCCGTCGAGGGCGACCCGGATCAGGACGTGGTTCACCTCCGAGGCGACGTTCTGGTGGATGAAGCCCGTCGCGAACCGCGTCAGGGCGTCCACACCCTGACGCACGGTGACCTCGACCTCGGCGTCGCCCGCCCGAGCCCGGACGAGCGAGACGGCGTGGTCGGCGAGCCCGAGCGCGCCGGCGGTCTGCCGATCTGCCTGCATCGTCATCGCCGCTACCCCCGGACGCCGACGCGGATCCCGCGGAACCGGGCCGGCACCGCGGGATGACCCGTGTGGCCGATCTGCTGTGGCTGGCCCTTGCCGCAGTTCGGCGTCCCCCAGAAGGTCCACTCGTCGCGGTTGCCGAGCATGTCCATCGACCCCCAGAAGCGCGGGCTGATCGCCGTGTAGGTCGTGTTCTTCAGGAGCCGGGTCCGCTTGCCGCCCTTGATCTCCCAGCCGATCTCGCAGCCGAACTGGAAGTTGAGCCGCTTGTCGTCGATCGACCACGACCGGTTCGTGTCCATCAGGATCCCGTCGTCGGTCGCGGCCACGATCTCCTCGAGCGTGTGCTCGCCCGGCAGGAGGCCCACGTTCGTCATCCGGACCATGGGGATCCGGTCGAAGCCGTCGGCTCGGACCGCGCCGCCGGACCGGTCGATGCCGGCGAGCGCCGCGCTGTCCCGGCCGCTCAGCGTCCCGACCCAGATACCCTCCTTCACGATGTCGACCGGGTGGGCGGGCGTGCCTTCGTCGTCGTAGCCGAAGCTGCCGAGGGCGCCGGGGAGCGTCGCGTCGGCCGTGATGTTCATCAGCTCCGAGCCGAACCGGAGCGAGCCGAGCTGCTTCAGGTCGAGCCAGGAGGTCCCGGCGAACGCGGCCTCCCAGCCGAGGATCCGGTCCAGCTCCGTGGCGTGACCGACGGACTCGTGGATCTGGAGCGCCATCTGCTCGCTGCCGAGGATCAGGTCCGTCGCATCGTGCGACGGACACTGGTCGGCCGTGAGCAGGGCCCGAGCCTCCTCGGCGATCCGGGCCGCGTTGCCGGGGAGATCCAGCCCCGCACCAGCTCCCAGCCGCGCGTCCCGTACTGGCCGCGGATGCCCGGGTAGCTGCGCCGCTGTGTCTCCCGCTCGCCGACGGCCGTGGCGCTCATCGCCGCGCCGGTCTCGACGATGTGCTGGTCGACCTTCGTGCCCTCGGACGAGACGAGCCACTTGCGGGTGTCCCAGGTCCGGAGGCCCGCCTCGCCGAGGTCCGCGCCATGCTCCCGCATCGTGCTCGTCACGCTCTGGAGCAGGTCGCCCTTCTCGGCCAGGCCGACGGACCAGGGATCCTCGAGGCACTCGCTCTCCCAATGGCCCGTCACGGGCGTCTCGGGCGCGAGGCCGAGGTCCTTGCCCGCGACGAGCGTCGACGCGCGGGCAACCGCGGCCGCCTGCTCGCCGGCCCGCCGCGCCGCCGCCGACCCGACGTC
>DATBPR010000448.1:0-2117 GCA_036561285.1 Candidatus Limnocylindrales bacterium
TCGACGCCCGCCGGAAGCCGCACGACTCGTACAGGCCGAGGGCCTGGTTCGGGTTCGATGCGTCGACGCCGAGGGCCGCGCTCGCGACGCCGCGGTCCCGGAGGAGGACCAGGCTCCGCGCAATCAAGGCGCGGGCGAGTCCGCGCTGGCGCCATGGCCGGCGGGTGAAGACCGAATCGAGCCAGCCGACCGGCACGCCGTCACCGTCGGCGTGGATCCCGTTCAGCACGCCGCCCGCCACCTCGTCGCCGTCGAAGGCAACGAGCCACAGGGACGTGTCGGTCTCCGGGTCCTCGACGATCTGGGCGAACACGACGTCCTCGTCGTCGACCGAGCCGAAGTGGTCCGCGAAGGCCTCGTTGTCGGCCCGGACGACGGCCCGGATCGCATCGGGTTCGTTCGGGATCGGGCGGATCTCGAGGCCGGCCGGCAGGGCGTCGCCGGGGAGATCCTCGAGATCCGGCCGGCGCATCGAGAAGAACTGGCGGAACGGCTCGTAGCCGGCCGCCCGGAGCAGGACGTCGCCGCCCGCGTCGCCGTCGTTGTTGAACGACATGAACCGCCGTGGGCGGTCCGGCGCCGAACCAGCGAGATCGTCGGCGGTGGCGAGCTCGAGCCGGCGCGCCTCCGTCCAGGCGAGCAGGCGTCGTCCAATCCCGCGCCGGCGGTGGTCGGGATGGACGAAGCAGACGGATTCGTACCAGCGCTCGCCGTCGGTCGTGTCGCTCCAGGCGACACGGGCGTAGGCCACGATCTCGTGCCCCTGCCGGACGATGGCCAAGTCCGTGGACGGCGAGCAGTGCTCGAGATTGCGGTAGTACGCGCGGAAGCCCTCGAAGGAGTTCCGTTCGATCTCGCCATCGGCCGCCCGCGCTGCGTCGGCCACGGCGTGGAGGCCCCGGAGCTCGGCCTCCAGGTCGTGGGACAGCTCGATCCGGAATTCCGGCGCGACGGCGGATCTCGTGCTCATCGCCATCCTTCGCTTCCGTACTTCGCGTCCATGTGGCCCTCCACGGCCTTGCCGATCTGCTTCCAGCGCCGGCGCTCGGCGTTCCGGGCGAGGGCGTCGACGCGTCGCTCGTGGTGAGCCGCCTCACGCTGGAGCTTCTGCCAGCTGCGATGCCGATCGGGGTCCAGCCGCCCGTCGGCGACGGCCGCGCGGATCGCGCAGCCCTCGTCCGCCTCGTGGCGGCAATTGCGCCAGCGACACTGGCCCGCGAGCTCGTCGATGTCGCCGAACGCCGCCGCCAGCTGGTCGTCGTCCCAGAGGGCGAGCTCGCGCATCCCTGGCGTGTCGAGGATGAGACCGCCACCGGGCAGGACGTGGAGCTGGCGACGGGTCGTGGTGTGCCGGCCTCGGGCGTCCTCCTCGCGGATCGCTGCCGTCGCGGCGACCTCGCCGCCGGCCAGCCGGTTGAGCAACGTCGATTTCCCGACGCCGGACGATCCGACGAAGGCCACGGTCCGGCCGGGCCCGATCCGCTCGCGGACCTCGTCGACACCCCGGCCGTCGATCGCGCTGACCGCCAGCACGGTGGTCCCGGCAGCGGCCCGCTCGACCAACGCGAGCGCCTCGGCGATCTCGTCCTCGCCGTCGAGATCGACCTTGGACAGGATCACGACGGGCTCCGCGCCGCTGTCCCACGCCGCTGCGAGATAACGCTCCAGGCGACGAAGGTTCAGGTCGGCATTCACGGAGGCCACGACGAAGACGACATCGAGGTTCGCCCCGACGACCTGGGCGGCGGTCTTCCGCCCGGCGGCTTGGCGGACGAGCGCCGAACGACGCGGCAGGACCGCATGGATGACGGTCTCGTCGGTCATGCCGCCCTCGACGACGACCCAGTCGCCGACGGCGGGAAAGGCCGCGGGATCGTCCTCGGCGTCGAAGCGGAAGCGGCCGCTGACCGCGCCCCGCAGCTCCCCGGCGGCGGCGGCGAGCTGGTAGGAGCCGCGGTCCTCGGCCACGACCCGGGCCGCCACGCGACCCGGACCGGACGGTGCCGGATGGGCGGCGAAGGCCTCCGCGAGCGCCGGCGTCCAGCCGAGCGCCTCGAGACCCTCGCCGGCCGCCGGCGAGACGATCGACGGATCGTTCATCCGACCCGCTTCAGCTT
>DATBPR010000449.1:0-1899 GCA_036561285.1 Candidatus Limnocylindrales bacterium
CGGTCTCGTGATGCTCGCCGCGGTGGCGATTCTCCGCCGCGGGGCGGTCGCGATGCCGACCCGACGGGAGTGGCGCGACTGCTTCATCATCGGCACGCTGCTCATGGGCGGCGGCATGGGCCTCGTGGCGTGGGGCGAGCAGACCATCCCGTCGGGGATCGCCGGCGTCTTGATCGCGATGATGCCGGTCTGGGTGGCGATCCTCGGCCGGGTCGTCTACGGAGAGCGGCTTCCGGCGGTGGCCGTGGTCGGGATCGCCACGGGCATGCTCGGGGTCATCGTCCTCGTCGGCCAGGGGGTCGCCGTCGACGGATCGCTCCAGCCGGCGGGTGTCGCCGCATTGATCCTGTCCCCGATTGCCTGGGCGACGGGCTCGCTGTTCTCGGCGCACGGCGCCCGCCTGCCGCGCGACCCGTTCCTGACGACCGGGTTGCAGATGCTCTGCGGGAGCCTCGTGCTCGCGGTGATGTCGGTGGTCACCGGCGAGCTGCGGTCCTTCGATCCGGCCGCGGTCTCGGCCGAGTCGCTCGTCGCGTTCGTCTACCTCTTCGCGGTCGGGAGCCTCGTCGCCTTCACCGCCTATGCGTGGGTCCTGCGGAAGGCGCCGCTGCCGCTCGTCGCGACGTACGCGTTCGTGAACCCGGTGATCGCCGTCATCCTCGGCTCGCTGATCCTCGGCGAGACGGTGTCGCCGACCCAGCTGGTGGCGGGCGGGATTATCGTCGCCGGCGTGGCCCTGATCATCCTCGGGCGGAGCCGGATGACGACGACCGCGGGTCGCCGGAGCCCGGCGCCGGCGTCCCGCCCGGGCGCGGCGGTCGACGAGCGAGCCGCCGCCTAGATCCGCGATCCACCGCCGGATCCCGGCGGCCCGTGGCGATCAACGTTCTGACGACACCGTCCGGGCCACCCGCCGGGCGAGGGCCATGATCGTGATCATCGGGTTGACGCCGAGCCCCGTCGGGAACAGGGATCCGTCGCCGACGTAGAGGCCTGCGATCAGCCCGCCCGACGCGGAGCGGACGCGGCCCTGTGGATCCGTCGGGTGGTCGTTCGCGGCGCCCATCCGGACGGTGCCCATCTGGTGCGCCGAGAAGACCTTGCCGCGGTTCGGGGCGAAGTCGAAGGAGGCGAGTGCGTCGCGATAGACGACGAAGGCCCGTTCCTCCTCGCCGGGCAGGTAGCGCCGCCGGCCGTGCCAGAGCGGCGGCGTCCCCACGGCGACGATCTGCCTGGCCCCCGCCGACCGCGCCAGCTCGGCCATGGTCCCGAGGGCGTGGCGGAGCGTCGCGACCCCGGTCTCGTCCAGGGCATAGTCGATCCGGACGCGGCCCGCCTTCGTCACGCGGACCCGGCCCTCCCCGCCGTCCTTCGTGATCGCGATCAGCGGCGCGACGTGGCGGATCCGGCCGAGCAGCTCGGCATGCGGGTCCGTCCCCTCCCAGGGCAGGGCCAGGGCGATCAGGCCCGGGTGGCCCGGGGCCGACTCGATCGCGTAACCGTTCCGCCCCCCGTCCGCAGCGGCGAACTCGAGCGAGCGGGCCGCCTGCATCGTCCCCCGCCACATGTCGATGGGCTCGTCGAAGATGCCCGCGACGACCGGCACCGGATGGATGCGCAGGTGCCGTCCGATCGCCGGGTGGTCGAGGCCCGAGGCGAGCAGGACAGCCGGTGTTCGCAGCGCCCCGGCGGCGACGACCACCTGCGGCGCCCGCACGACGAGCCGCCGCGTCGCCGGCTCGAGTGGATCCCCGGCCGCGTCCGCGAGCGCCTCTCCGGTCGCCGGATCCAGGCGCAGCATCCGGGCCTCGACACCGACCGTGCGCCCGCCCTCGATCAGCACGCGCGTGACGCGAGCCCGCTCGACGATCCGGGCGCCCGCCGCCTGGGCCGCCGCCA
>DATBPR010000450.1:0-1684 GCA_036561285.1 Candidatus Limnocylindrales bacterium
GCGCATCCGGCCGACTACGGGCCGAACCCGCGGATCGTGGAACGGGCCGAGGCGATGGCGGCCGCGACCGGTGGGCGGCTGGCGTTCGGCCGGGATCCCGCCGACGTCGTGCGTGGTGCCGACGTCGTCTACACGGATGCCTGGACATCGATGGGCCAGGAGGCCGAGGCCGAGGCCCGACGTGACGCCTTCGCGGCGTACCGGGTCGACGACGCCCTGCTCGACGCCGCCGGCCCGGATGTCGTCGCGATGCACTGCCTGCCCGCCCACCGGGGCGAGGAGATCACCTCGGCGGTGATGGACGGCCCCCGCAGCATCATCTGGGACCAGTCGGAGAACCGGCTCCACGTCCAGAAGGCCCTCCTCGTGGAGGTGCTCGCGTGAGCGCGCCGGGCGACGACGCGGCGAAGCCGGGCCCGAAGGACCCAGGCAGCCCGAAAGGTCCGGGTGACCGGCCGCGGAGCGCGCCGCGGGTGATGCCCCGATCCGGGTCCGCGCGGGGCGGCTCGGCCTCGCTCTACGAACGCTACAAGGACGCCCTTCGCCGGGGCCACGTCGCGGCGCTCCGTGGCCGGAACGACGCCGCGATCGACGCGTATGGCGAGGCGGCCTCGATCGCCCCCGACCGGGCGCTGCCGCATGCGAGCATCGGCGGGATCCTCGCGAAGATGAACCGCCCGGCGGACGCGGTCACGTCGTACGAACGGGCGCTGGCGCTCGCGCCGCGGGACGAGGTGGCGCTCCGCGGCATCGCCGAGACCTATGCGACGCTCGGGCGGCGGACCGCGGCCGCCGATGCCCTGGACCGGCTGGCGGACACGCTCGAAGCGGGCGGCCGGCTCGCGGACGCGACCGATTCCGCCCGACGGGCGCTCGAGCTCGCGGAGTCACGGGCGCGGCGCTCGCATGTCGAGGCGCTCACCGAGCGGCTCCGGACGTCCTCGCCCGGCGACGAGGCTGCCCAGCGCGCCCTCGCCCAGGCCCTGCTCGTGCTCGAGCCGGAGCCGGCCGAGACAGCGGAGGCCGAGTCGGAGCCGCCGGAGACGGAGGCGTCCCCCGAAGCCGAGGCAGCCGAGCCGGCTGATGCTCCCGAGGCGGAGGCGGAGGCGGAGGCGGAAGGCGCGGCCGCGCTCGAGACGACCGAACCCGAGCCCGACGCTGCCCCAACCGAGGCGGACGCGGAGCCGGAGCCCGAACCCGTCGAAGCCGGCGCTTCCGATGAGCCGGCGGCGCCCGACGCCGAGGCCCCGGCGATTCCCGAGGAGGAGGTCGTCGAGCCCATCGGGCTCGGGATCGCCCTCGGCGCCGCCGCCGAGACCCACCTGTACGCGGGCGAGCTCGAGGAGGCCCACACCGGGCTCCTCGCCGCGGCCCGGGCCCACCGCCGCGCGGGGCGCCTCTCGGCAGCGGTCGATGCCTGCTACCTGGCGATCGCCCTCGCCCCGTCCGATCCGGACCTCCATCTGCTCCTCGCCGAGCTCTACCTCGACCGGGGCTGGCGGACGCTGGCGGTCGACAAGCTCCTGCTCCTCGGACGGATCGCCGAGCTCGACGGCGACGGGGCCACCCGCGACCGTCTCTGCGAGCTGGTGGTCGACCGGCTCGCCGACGAGCCCCGGGCCGCGACGCTCTGCGCCTGACCGCCGTGCCCGGCTCGCGCCGGGCGGCCGGCCGGCGGCTCGGC
>DATBPR010000451.1:0-5808 GCA_036561285.1 Candidatus Limnocylindrales bacterium
CCGTGCGCGAGGCGATCGATGCGGCCCCAAGGTGCCGGCCCAGTGACGGCGGGCAGGGACCGTGGGCGCTTGGAAGCCGCCCGCCTGGCCGCCTCGACGATCGGCCGGATCGGCCGCGCTCGGGAGGCCACGGACACTCCGTTGCCGCACGATCGCAACAGCAGGGGTCGCCATCTGTTCCGCGATCAACTCGCGGGCGAGGCCTGATCGCGAACCGAACAATAATCGGCGCGCCGTCGCTCGGGTTGAGCGCGCTTGTGGCCGGGATGCCTACACCGCTCAAGGCCCGGATGGTCCCAAAGCACGTGCGTTGCCAACTACGCCACACCCCGTGGGTCGTGCTCCGAGACTCCGACCTCGGTCGGAGCACCGTCGCAGCGACGAGCGTACACGGTCGAATCGCAGCACGAGCCCATCGATCAAGTGCACCGCTCGGACTCACCCTGTGCGACACGCCCGACTGCGGTCTGACGAGGCCGATCTGAGAGACCCGGGTTCGACGGCTCCGTGCGTGCGGTTCCCCGTCGCATGGCAGGATGAGCGGGCCCATCCGCTGACAGCCGGAAGGTAGACACGTTGTTGTTGCTCGGCCTGCCGGCCATCCAACGCCGCGATCCTGGCCGCTGATGGAGCTCCTGCTCGCGGCGCTCCCCGCATTCCTTGCCTCGCTCGTCGAGGCAGTCGAAGCCCTGACGATCATCCTTGCGGTCGGAGTCACCCGGCAGTGGCGATCGACCCTGTATGGGGCAGCTGCCGGCCTCGCGGTCCTTACCGCGGTCGTGATCGTGTTCGGCGCGGCCATCGTCCTGTTCGTCCCGCTCGGTGCGCTGCGCATCGTGATCGGCGGCCTGCTGCTGATCTACGGCCTGCAGTGGACCTGCAAGTCGATCCTCCGCGCGTCCGGTGCGAAGGCGAAGCACGACGAGGAGCGCATCTACGCCGAGGAAGTCGGGCGGCTGCGCGCGGAACGCCCGGTGCCGGCGACCGGCGTCGACGGAGTTTCATTTGCCGTCGCGTTCAAGGGCATGTTCCTCGAAGGACTCGAGGTCGTGCTCATCGTCATCACCTTTGGCAGCAATGCCGGACATCTCGGGCCCGCGGCCCTCGGCGCGGCGCTCGCCGTCGTTCTGGTCATGACCGTCGGGCTCCTGGTGCATCGACCCCTGTCGCGAGTGCCCGAGAACGGCCTGAAATTCGTCGTCGGGATCCTGCTGATCAGCTTCGGCTCGTTCTGGGCGGGTGAAGGCGTCGGGATCGAATGGCCCGCCGCCGACCTGACCGTCGTCTTCCTCGTGGCCGGCTACGCCGCGGCGGCCCTGGCGGGCATCTGGCTGGCCCGACGAACCGTGGAGACCCGACGCAGCCGACGCGGACCCGTCGAAGCGATGCAAGGTCCGGTGTCATGAGCTGGGTTCGCCAATTCGGAGCGTTTCTCTACGACTTCCTGGTCGGCGACGCGTGGGAGCTGTTCGTCGGGCCCATCGTCGTCCTGGTCGTGGCGTGGGTGCTCCTGCAGGCTGGTGTCGATGGGGGCACGGTCGGGCTGCTCCTCGCCATCGGGGTGGTCGGCGTCGGGGCGTCCAGCGTGGCCGCGGCCCTGCGCCACGCCGAATAGCGAGCCCACGACATCGACGGAGGGGAGAGCCTGATCGATCAGCCCAGCGGTCCGGGCTCCGAGCCGACCGCGGAGCCGGTCCGCGTCCTGCGCCTCGCGATGCGGATCGCGGTGCGGATGCTCGCAAACGGCTCGGAGACCGGAGCCATCGAGACCGCGATCGCTCAGGTCGCGCGGGCGTACGGCGTCGACCGGGTGCAGGCGGCCGTCGCGTTCTCGATGATCACGATCTCGCGCTACGCGGGGGAAGACGAGTCGCCGACGACCCTCCTCCACTTCGTCCGCGAGCGGACGACCGACTTCACCCGGCTGGCCGCGATCTCGACGGTCGTCCGGCGCGTCCATGCCGGCGAGCTCGACCTCGCCGCCGCCGAGGCGGAGGTCACGCGCGTCGACGCGGCCGATCCTCCGTACGGCCGGGCGCTGAGGTTCGCCGCGCCAGGCCTGTCCGCCGCGGGCTCGACGCTGATGTTCGGCGGCACGCCGATCGAGGCGCTCGCCACCCTGGCGATCGGCCTGGCGATCCAGCCCGGCCTCGTCGCCCTCAACCGCTCGAGCCTGCCGCCGTTCTTCCGGCTCGCGATCGGATCGGCGGGCAGCACGATCCTCGTCGCCCTCCTGGTCGGCCTCGGGCTGCCGATCAGCGGCGGGCTCGTGCTGACCGGCAGCCTCCTGCGGTTCCTGCCCGGCTATGCCCTCGTCTCCGGGTTCCGCGACCTCATCGACGGCTCGATCGTGTCGGGTACCGCACGCCTGGCCGAGGCGCTGCTGCTCGCCGCGGGGATCGCCGGCGGCACGGCCCTCAGCCTCGCCGTCGCGTCCTCCGCGGGCGTCACGCTGCGCATCCTGGTCGTGGGCGCCGAGGCGTGGAGCCTGCCGGTCTCGGTGGCGGCCTCGGGCCTCGCGGTCGGCGGCTATGCCGTCGTGCTTGGCGTGCCGGCCAGGGCTGCGGCACAGGCCGCGGCCATCGGAGCCGTCGCGTGGCTGCTCTTCCGGACGACGACCGTTGCGACGTCGCTCCTGGATCCCGGCATCGCGACGCTCGGCGTGACGATCCTCATCGGCGTGGTGGGGCGCTTGCTAGCCCGCCGCTCCGGAGCTCCCGCCGCGCTGTGGGTCGTGCCGGCCATCCTGCCACTGCTGCCTGGCCTGCAGCTCGTGCAGGCGATGCTGGCCGGGACGAACGCTGCCCGCATCGACGGCCTGATCGGCGCGGCCGGAACGGCCTTCGTGATCGGCACCGGCGTTGCGATGGGCGACATCCTGGTCCTGCTGATCCGCGGCGTGCGCGATCAGGTCGTCGCGCCGGCGGTGGGGGCGGTGGCCGGTGGCGTGGAGGTCCTGCTCGTCGCCCCGGTCGGTCGGGCCGTGGAACGGGCGCGCCGGGCGGACCGGACGCACGCGCACGGCAACGACACGAAGCTCGACCCCGGCGCCGCATCCAGACCGAGGAAGGGTCGCTAGCGGCGGATGGGATATGCGCCGCTCGCGCGGCGACCAGCGTGCGCCCTCGCTCGATCGGCCCTCGGGGGCGACAATGGGTCCGAACTGAACGACAACGGGATGGCTCTGTTCCGTCACGCGTCGCGTCAGAGCCGAGGAGGCGTCATGACCGAGAGATCGATCGACGAGCTGGGGCCCGTCGACTACCTGGTGGTCGAGTTCCCCGCGGGGCAGCAGAACTTCACGGGCGAGGCGGCCGAGAAGCTCCTCGAGCTCCACGACTCGGGGATCATCCGCGTCCTGGACCTCGTCATCATCGGCAAGGGCGACGACGGGACGATCATGGCCCAGGAGCTCGGCGACCTCGACGACATGGGCGAGTTCGCCCGGCTCGAGACCGAGCTCGCCGAGACGCTCGCCGAGGAGGACGTCCTCGCCTTCGGTGAGATCATGGAGAACGGCAGCCTGGGCGCGGTCCTCGTCTACGAGAACCTCTGGGCCGCCGGGTTCGCCTCGGCCGTCCGCCACGCCGGCGGGCAGCTGATCACCCAGGGCCGGATCCCGGTCCAGGCCATCATCGCCGCGGTCGAGGCCGACGAGGCCGCGCTCGTCGGCGGAGGAGTCTAGCCATGCTTCGAAACTCTCGCCTCGGCAAGGCCGCCGTCGTGGCCCATGCCGCAGGGCCCGGCCCCGCCCCGATCGCCAAGGCCGCCGTCGTGGGCCACGCGGTCTCCAGTCCCGGACCCGCGCCGCTCGCGAAGACCGCTGTCGTCGCCGCGGCCATCACTCCGGGTCGCCGCCGCTTCTAGTCCGCGGCACACCACGCCGGCCTCGCGCGTCTGAGGTCCTGACGCCGGGCGATCACTGGCAGGCTGATCGATCGCCCGGCGTCACCATGTCCGGTGTCCCCCGGCGATCCGCAGCCGGAGTTCAGGCCGGCGCGACGTTCGTCAGGTCCCGGTCCTGCATCTCCCAGGCGTGGTCGAGCGCGTGGTACGCCGTGTGCCGGAGCAGGTACGGGACCGTCCACTTGCCGAGCGGCTTGCCCTCCGCATACCAGGCGCACATCGCCTCGACGTAGCGGTCGCGATGATGGGCGAGCCCACCCGGCGTCAGCAGGTCCTCCAGCTCCGACTTCGCCCCCACGCGCTTCGAGAAGTCGCCGCCCTCGTTCGCCAGAACGTGGCGGACGATCTGGTCGCGGGAGCGGCCGCCGCCGCGGGCACCCGGCCGGAGGTCCGCGGAGACGCGGGCGGCGGTCTCGTCGAGCTCGGTCCAGGCCGAGCGGAGCAGCCGGACCTGTCGATCGAAGACCTTGGGATCGAACGGCTCGCGGTCGAGCGGCGAGGGCGCGAACGAGATGCCCCAGAAGTCGGTCGAGCCGGTGCCCTGGTACCGGCCGATGACGTCGAGGTCCGTCTGGGCCTCCAGCTTCGAGCCCAGCCGGACGCGCTTCGCGACGGGCAGGTAGCGCGGCAGGTAGCGGGCGAGCTTCTCGAGAGCCTCCTCTTCGGTCTCGCCACCACGCTCGAGACCCGGCCAGTCCGCCGCCACGGCGACCCAGCGCTTGCCGTGGATGGGCTGTTCGACGAGCACGCGGAGCGGGTGCGCCATCGGCTCATCGTAGGGGACGACAGACCAGATCCCGTCAGGATTCAGCCGTCGCGCCCGCCTCGCTAGTGGATGACCAGCACCTTCAGGGCGACGATCACGAGGCCGAGGAGGCTGTCGACGATCGCGACGCGGAGGGTCAGGAGCGGGCTCGAATGGGCAGCCCGCCCGACGATGAGGCCCCAGACGAAGAGCTCCGCGATGCACACGAAGAGCGCCACCGCGATCGCCTGGTCATGCGTCGCAACCAGCGGGCCGAATGCGAGGACGAGTGCAGGCGCGACCGCGGCCGACAGCATCGGGGTCTCTGCCCGGGCGATCGCGACGCCCTCGGCCGGCGTGATCCGGCCCCGGACCCGACGGCTCACGATCTCCGACCAGACGTGGGCGAGCCAGAAGACGACGACCGAGACGACGACGGTCAGGGCGATCGCGTCCGGCACGGAGTCGGCCCGCCACTGGACGGCGACCATGCCGGTCACGAGCAGCGATCCGTAGATCGCGGTCGCGTCGTCGCGTCGCTCGCCGCGAGAGCCGATCGGCGCGGCTGGGGGCGCTGCATCGATCTCGGTCATCGCCCCATGATGCCGTCCGGATCGCAGCCGCGGCGCGCCGCAGCACCGTCGCGGCGTCGCCACGACGTGGCGGACGCTTGCATTCGCAGCTACACTCGCGCCCGATGGCCGACCGAGCGGCGTGGCAGCCGAACCCGACCAGCCCGCCCCGCGCCCGCCGTCCCGCCGACGTCAGTCAGGCCCGGCAGGTCCGGCCGGACAGCCGCCCCAGCGACATCCGCCGCCTGGTCGCGGCGACCCTCTCGTCGGTCCTGCCCGGCGCCGGCCAGGCGATCAACGGGCGCCTCCGGCCGGCCCTCCTGTTCGGCGTCCCGACGCTGATCATCCTGCTCGGCGTGTTCCTGATCGGGAACAGCGATCGGCCGGCGATGGTGCTCGCGCGGCTGATCGCTCCGTCGATCCTCGGCGCGCTCCTCGTGGTGAACGTCGTCGTCCTCGTCTGGCGCGGAGTCGCGGCATTCCATGCGTTCACGGACCGGCGCTATCCGGGCCGCCCCGGACGGCTCGGCGCGGTCGGCCTGGTGGCCCTCCTGGTCTTCACGATTGCGCCTCATCTCTTCGTCT
>DATBPR010000452.1:0-4316 GCA_036561285.1 Candidatus Limnocylindrales bacterium
TCGATCTTCAGCCCGAGCAGCGACCCCAGGGCGCCCATCAGCACGTCCTGGCCGTCGCCGTTCGAGCCCGGGAACTGCTTCGGGTGGTGCCGCGCGAACGAGACCAGGCTGTTGATCTTGCCCCGGAACTTCCGGCCGTCCGGCAGGGGCACGTCGACCATGTCGCGGGGGATCGAGACCATCGAGACGGTCTGGCCGACCGGATCGAGCGAGACGACGATCATCGTGTCGGTCAGGAACGTGTTCCGCCCGACGCCCTGGTCGACGCCGATGATCAGCACGTTCTGGCGGGGCGCGAGGGGCGTCGCCGAGGGGCTCGCGGACGGGCTCGGATCCGCGCTCGGCGCCGTCGAGGGCAGGTCGAAGTCCGACGGGTCCGGCTCGGCAGGAAGGCCCTGGTCGCCGGTGTAGGCGCCGGCGGTCGTCGGCGTGTCGGGGATGATGTTCTCCGCCTCCTCCCGGGCGACCTCGGTCACGTAGCCCGCATAGGCGTGCGGCGCGACGAGGACGACGGCGAGCAGGGCCATCGGCAGCACGTCGCGCCGGCCGAGGCGCGGATACCGCCCGTCGGTCAGGCTCGAGCCCACGGCGATCGCCCGCCAGACGAGCAGGATCACGGAGCCGCCGAAGAGGACGAGGATCGTCGCCGGGTTCAGGGCGATGCCGAGCAGCCCACCGATCGATCGGCTGGCGAGGGCGAGGACCACGCCGAGGAGCACGGCGAGGACCGGCAGCCCGAACAGGGCGGCGCGCCGCCGCCGGCCGGCCACGAGGTGGCCGAGCCCGGGGAAGATCGCATCGAGGAAGGCGTGGAGATGGCGGGAGCCGCTCCGCGGCGGGACGGTCGCCGCTTCACGCCCGGTCTGGGGGTTCACCGCCGCGCAGGATAGCAACAGATCGCAACTGGGCGGCGGAATCCGCCGAACCTGCCAGGGCACCGACCCGTCAGCCGATGGTCAGCCCGCCGGATCACCGTCCGAGCGGTGGGCAACCACCTCCACCGGGACGAGCACGATCATCCCGTCGCCGATCAGCCCTTCGATCTCCGGGACGACGGCCCGGATCCGCTCCTCGGTGTCGACGACCTCCACGACGACCGGCAGGTCGACCGAGAGCGTGAGGAGCCGGTCCGTGTGGAGATGCTGCTTCAAGCCGAATCCCTCGATCCCGTGGGTGACGGTCGCGCCGGCGAGCCCGAGCGCCCGGAGCCGCTCGACGATCGCGTGATAGGCCGGCCCGCCGTGGACGCGATCGGCGTCGCCGAGATAGATCCGCATCATGGTCGCGGGACCGGGCGGGATCATGGCACCAGCCTCCCCACCGCGATCCCTGCCCCGACGGCGACGAGACCGAGCAGGGCGGACCCGACGAGGTTCGCCGCGGCGAGGGTCCAGGCGCCTTCCTGCATCAGCCGCCAGCAGTCGAGCATCCAGGTCGAGAACGTCGTGTAGGCGCCCAGGAACCCGATCATCGCGATCGGGCGGATCTCGGGCGAGAGGACGGACCGATCGATCGCCAGCGTCGCCAGCAGGCCGAGCAGGAATGCCCCGCTGAGGTTGATGACCAGCGTGCCCCACGGGAACAGGCCGCCCGTCCGCTCCGAGACCCAGCCATCGATGGCGAAGCGGGCGACCGCACCGAACGCGCCACCGACGGCGACCGCGACGTAGGGCATGGGGAACCTCCTGCGGCTTGCCGGCAGGAGTCATCAGCCCGCGATCGGGCGGTTGTCGGCGGACCCCATCGCCGTCCCGCCGAGCGTAGCAGGGGCCACGCCCGGGCTGCGCGCCACATGGGCCGGTCCGGCAGGCGGCGCCCGACGGCGGTGCCACGCGACCGGTGGTAGCGTGTCCGGGCCGCCCGCCTCGACGTGAGCTTCGTGGTGGCCGCCCCGCGATCTTGACTCCTGGGGGCCGAACCCTGCATCGGAGGAGCACCCGCATGACCGACCAGACATCGACCAACGGCGCCGCCGGATCCGACGAGGCCGTCGTCGGCCTCGTCACCGATGGCGCGTACACGCTGATCGTCGCGAAGTTCCCGAACACGGCCGATGCCGAGTCCGCCTACCAGACGCTGACGGAGATCGAGCGCCGGAGCAGCCTCCGGATCGACGGCGTCGTCGTCGCCAGCATGGATGCCGACGGCAAGGTCCACCTCGGCAAGGTCACGGACCACAGCACGAAAACCGGCCTGAAGTGGGGCGTGGTCGGCGGCGTCGCGCTGGGGATCCTCTTCCCGCCGTCGATCCTTGCCGGCGCGGCCGCGACCGGAACGCTCGGAGCCGCGATCGGCAAGGTCCGGAATGCCACCCATCGCTCGGCGATCGCCGATCAGATCGAAGGCGTCCTGACGCCGAACTCGTCGGGCGTCATCGCCCTCGTCGAGGACGAGGCGGTCGTCGAGATCGAGAAGGCGCTCGCCCAGGCCGACGAGATCGTCACGAAGGCGGTCGACAAGCAGGTCGCCGCGGAGATCGACCGCGAGGCCGCCAACGCCAAGGAGTCGCTCGGGGTCTGACCGCCGGTTGAGGCACCGCCCCCCGGGCGGTAGACTGGCGCGCGCTCGCGGGCCGTCGGAAGACGACCGGACGGGCGGCCGACGCGGCTCTCGAGCCGGTCCACTGGCGAGTGGCCAAGCGGTAAGGCGCCTGACTCTGGATCAGGAGATCGAAGGTTCGAATCCTTCCTCGCCAGCCAACCCCTCCATCCCCCGCACGAAACGGGCTCCTAACTGCCGGAGTCTGACCGTTGCAAACGGTTCGTGAGGCCAGGCCTCAGGAGGGTGGGCCGCGAACCGCCGCCGGTCCGCAACCGATTCGGGAGCCAGTGGCCCACCGGGCGGGGGGTCGGCTGAGGCGGCCGAGGCGAGGAGTCTGCTGGACCTTCGGCGACCGCTTGAGGGGAACGCCAAGCTGGCAAGAGAAGGTCGCCAGTCGGTCGGGGCCGCTACGACGGCCGCCACCGACAACGCAGCCGGGTTGCTAACAAGCCAGGGGACCGCGACGGCGTCGCGATCCCCTGACCGGAGGTCTTGCCGGGCCGGACCCGGCAACGAGATGAGCGGCGGCCTCAGGAAGGCCGGATGTTCTGGTTGACGTGGAATAGGTTCTTCGGGTCGTAGCGAGCCTTGATCCTGGCGAGCCTGTCGTAGTTGTCCCGATAGGTCGCGCGGACGCGTTCCTGGCCCTCATCCATGATGAAGTTCGTGTACGCGCCACCGGCGGAGAACGGTCGGATGTCGTCGCCGAACCTGACCGCCCAGTCCTTGATCATCCCGGCGTTGGCCGGATCGACGTCCGCGCCGAGGACCACCTGCGTGAAGCGGACGTCCCGCTGGCTCCAGGCGGTGTCGCCCCGTCCGACGCGATGGACCGCGCCGTCGATCGGGTAGATGTGCGAGGTCGACTGGACGGTCGGGACCGCACCATGCTTGACTTGGGTCGCAATCGCTTCGTCCGACAGCTCGTTGAGGAACTCGGCACGCCAGTACATCTGGGCGCCCTTCGGATAGAGCCCGTCGAAGGCGGCCTGCCAGGCGGGGAGCGGCAGCGGCTGCACGCCGTACAGCAGCGGGGTGCCGAACGCCTTGATCGGCGCGAAGACCTCATCGGCCTTTTCGGTCGGCCCCGAGTACGTCCACACGATCCCGCAAACCTGGCGCATCTGGAGTTCGGGCGGGAAGGGCGCGGCCGGTGGGACGATCAGGAACACGAAGAAGCCGTTGAGCTCTTCCGGCGCCTGGGCGATGAAGTCCTGCCACCAACCGAGCACCTCGGCAGCGTCGTCGAGGGCGTAGAGGGTCGGCCCCGCCACGACGGTCGAGACCGGATGCAGCCGGAACAGGAACGAGGTCACGACACCGAAGTTGCCGCCACCGCCGCGAATCGCCCAGAACAGGTCCGGGTTCGTGTCGGCGCTGGCCGTGACGAGCTCGCCGGTCGCGAGCACTACGTCGGCCTCGATGAGGTTGTCGATGGTCAGCCCGAGCTTGCGCGTCAGATGGCCGACGCCGCCCCCGAGGGTGAGTCCGCCGATGCCGGTGTTGGAGATGATCCCGGCAGGCACGGCCAGTCCGAAGGCGTGGGTCGCATGATCCACGTCCCCGAGCAGGGCGCCACCCTCGACACGGGCGGTCCGCGCGACAGGATCGACCCGAACGCCACGCATGCGCGAGAGATCGATGACGAGGCCGTCATCGATCGTGCCGAATCCGGGAGCGCTGTGTCCGCCGCTCCGGACGGCGATGTCGAGCCCCTGGTCGCGACCAAAGCCGATGGCCGCGATGACGTCGGCGACATCGGCGGCGCGGACGAT
>DATBPR010000453.1:0-3445 GCA_036561285.1 Candidatus Limnocylindrales bacterium
CGTGATCGCCCTGCTCGCGGCGAAGGATCACGTGACGGTCTTCCTGTACGACGGCGGGCTGACGCCCGACCCCGACGGCGTGATCACGGGGGGCCACGGCAACGACACGGGCCGGTTCATCGCGATCCGGCAGGGCGAGCCGGTCAAGGACCGGGCGCTGATCGCGATCTTCCGCCACATCATCGCGACGAATCGGGCGGGCGGCTGGCGCAAGGTCAAGGGGGGCGCGGCGGCCGGCGGCGACTAGCGGACGGTCGTGGCGCGCCGGCGCCCGGGTCGTGTAGCGTCCGACGCATGGGACGGCTGATCGTCACGGAGTTCCTGACCATCGATGGCGTCATGGAGGCGCCGGGCTCCGAGGAGCATCGCAGCGGCCGGAACCAGTGGGCCCTGCGCGGCACCGACGAGGAGATGCAGGAGTTCAACAGCCGGCAGCCGTTCGATGCCGAGGTCCTCCTCCTGGGCCGGGTCACCTACCAGATCTGGGCGGCGTTCTGGCCTTCGATGGCCGACGAGCCCACGTTCGGCCGACGCGTGAACGAGATGCCGAAGTACGTCGTCTCGCAATCCCTGGCGAAGGCGGACTGGACGAACACGACGATTCTCCGCGGCGACGTCGCGGAGGAGGTTCGGGCGCTGAAGGACCGGGTCGGCGGCGACGTCTTCGTTTACGGCAGCGCGGACCTCGTGCACGAGCTGTTGCGCCACGATCTCGTGGACGAGCTCCGGCTGATGGTCTTTCCCGTCGTCCTCGGCAGCGGAAAGCGCCTCTTCCGGGACGAGGCGGCGCTGCGTCACTTCCGGCTCGCGAGCACCCGGCCGTTCCCGTCGGGCGCGGTGCTGTCGGTCTACGAGCCGGCGACGGAGGCGCCCGACAGCCCGTACGCCGCGGAGTACGCCTGGACGCAGGAGCAGGTCGAATCACTCCACGCCGCGCAGGACACCAACCGCGTCCTCGCGACGGTGATGTTCACCGACATCGTCGAGTCCACGGCCCGCGCGGCGGCGCTCGGCGACCGGGGCTGGCGAAAGCTGCTCGACCGGCACGACGAGATCGCCCGGACCGAGGTCGAGCGCTGGCACGGGCAGCTGGTGAAATCGACCGGCGATGGCGTTCTCGCGACGTTCGACGCGCCGACGCGGGCGCTCCGATGCGCCTTCGCGATCCAGCGGGCGCTGGCCGGGCAAGGCCTCGAGATCCGGGTCGCGATCCACTGCGGCGAGGTCGAGCTGCGCGGCGACGATATCGGCGGGATCGGCATCCACATCGCGTCGCGGGCGCTCGCGGAAGCGGGCGACGGCCAAGTCCTCGTGACGCGCACGGTCCGCGAGCTGGCGACGGGGACCGATCTCGTGTTCACCTCGCGAGGCAACGTCAGCCTGCGTGGCGTGCCGGGGCACTGGGAGCTGTACGAGGCGTCAATCGGCTGACGGATCGGCGTGCCGGGCCCGGGCCGTCGCCAGCCGGTCGTGGGCCTCGTCGATCAGCGGCAGGACGACGTTCCGGAACGTCGCCTCGCTCGGGTTGACGATCGAGATCCAGCGCTGTTTCGCGTAGACGGGGTGGGGAAGGATCGTGTCCGTCGTCGCGAAGTCCGGCCCGCCGGCATCCCCGACGAGCCGCTCGAACGTTGCCTTGCCGACTCCGAGGTTGAGGCGGAAGGCCCCATCGCGCTCGGTCAGCCGCGACGGCGCGCCCAGGTCGTGCTCGTCGGTCGTGACGATCGTCGCGTAGTTCGGCCAGCCGGACTCGTCGAGGGAGAAGAACGTCGCGCCCATCGCCTCGGCCACGACCGTCTCCGGGTATTGCTCAAGGATCGTCCGCCTGATCGCCTCCGGGTCCGGCCCGGTCGGCAGGGGTTCATCGCTCATGCCCCGAGCCTACGTCGTGGGTGTCAAGCCCCGGAACGGGGCGGGAATCGCTCGAGATGGGGCGCGTGGAGCGAGATTCCACTGGGCCCGCCGCGCTCCGGCGGCGCTCGTCGTCGCCCTCGAGCCGCTAGCGTGGCGACGTGACCCAGACGTCGATCCAGCGCGCGATCGTGCCCGATCGCACACGCTCCCGGCTGCTCGTCGTCGCGGGCGAGCGACCCTCCCTGCCGACCTGGACGCTGGAGGACGCCGAGTCCGCCGATGGCATCCGCGGAGCCCGGGAGGCGTACGGGATCGAGACGCCCTTCCTCCGGATGGTTCGGATGGACGGTGATGTGATGCAGCGCGGGACCCTGCGGCTCCTCATGGAGTTCGAGGCGCCGTCATCCGACTGGTCGCTGCCGCTCGGACTGACCTGGATGGCGCTCGACGACATCCGTACCGGAACGATCGACGCGGACCCCTTCGGCGAGGCCCTGGCCGAGTGGATCGCCGAAGGGCGAGCCAGGGTCGTGCCGGCCCTACGCCCGGATTGGGCTCGGCCAGGCTGGCACGAGGCGACGACCGACTGGCTCCGCCAGGAGCTCGCCCGGCTCGGGAGCGAGATCCGCGGACCGGTCGAGCAGCTCGGGTCGTGGCCCATCTCGTCCCTCCTGGGCGTCGACACGGACCAGGGCCGGGTGATCGTCAAGAGCGTCCCCCCGATGTACGGGCACGAGCCGGGCCTCACGCTGGCCCTGGCGACGGAGCACCCCGGCCTCGTGAGCGACGTGGTGGTGGCGGATCCGGTTCGGCGCCATCTCGTCATGCGCGCGTTCGGCGGCGCGCCGCTCGGGTCGGAGGAGCCGGCGCGATGGAGTGACGGGCTGACTTTGCTCGCGGCGATCCAGCAATCGTGGATCGATCGGCGCGACGAGGCAGCCCGGATCGGCGTCGAGGATCGCTCGCTCGCCGCGCTCGACGGCGAAATCGACTCGATCGTGACCGACGAGGTGGCCTCGCCCGGGCTGAAGCCGTCGGCTCGCCAGCGGCTCGCCGCGAGCCTGCCTCGGCTCCACGACCTGATCGGGCAGCTGGCAGCCGGCCCGGTGCCCGAGACCCTCGTCCACGGCGACTTCCACCCGTGGAACGTCCAGCGCGACGGGGACCGGCTCGTGATCTTCGACTGGTCGGACGCCTGCTGGGGCCATCCGTTCTTCGACGTCCCGACGGTGACGAGCCGGACCGACGATCGGACGGCCGGCGCGTCCCAGCGCGAGGCCGTCGTTGCCGCGTGGTCCGCCTTCGGCGATCGGGCCTCGGTTCGCGAGTCGCTTGCGTGGTCGGGGCCACTGACCGAGCTCCATCTCTCGATCTCGTGGCGGCGGCTCCAGGCCCTCTTCGAGGAAGACGGGGCCTATCCGTTCGTCGACAGCGGCGTCCAGCGCCATCTCGAGCTGGCCGTAGCGGCGATCGACGCCCTGGATTCCGGCATCGGCTGAGGTGTCTTCGACCGTCAGGCGGGTTGGACGCGTCCGACCGCCGCCCAGGCGACGGCGGTCAACGTGAACGGCGCGTCCGGAAGCATCGATCG
>DATBPR010000454.1:0-2412 GCA_036561285.1 Candidatus Limnocylindrales bacterium
CTGATCAGCAACGTGATGGAGGGCCGCGCCCGCGACGCCCGGGTCCTCGCGGTCGCGACCGAGGGCGACGAGCAGATCCGGCGCTACGCGGACGACGTCTGGTTCGTGCCGGACACGCACGACGCGCTGAGCCCGGTCATCGGGATCATCCCGCTCCAGCTCTTCGCGTATCACATGGCCGTCGCCCGGGGCACGGACGTCGACCAGCCGCGGAACCTCGCCAAGTCGGTCACGGTCGAGTAAGGCGTGCGGGGATGGCGGGCAGGACGGTCGAATCCCTCGCGGCGTCCGATCCGCTGGTCGCTGCGGCGATCACGGAGCTCGGCATCGACATCATCCGGGTCGACCGGATCCGCGGCTCGATCGAGCGGTTCGGCGAGCGGTTCTCGAAGCGGGTCCTGACCCCGGCCGAGCAGCGCTACGTCCGCATGCGGCCGGAGACGTTCGCCGGCCGCTGGGCGGCGAAGGAGGCCGTCAGCAAGGTCCTCGGGCTGGGCGTCCGGGGGATCGGCTGGCGCGACATCGAGGTCGAACGTCTGCCGACCGGCCAGCCGGCGGTGCGGCTCCACGGGCGGGCCGCCGCCCGCGCCGATCAGCTCGGCATGGTGCGCATCGCGGTCTCGATCAGCCACGAGTCGGACTACGCGGTCGCCATCGCGTTCGGGATCCGGACGAGCGGCGGCAAGTACGTCTTCCCGCTCGACATCGACGAGCGGCTCGACGACCGGGAGCGGCGGCTGCTCGCCAGGATGGAGCGGCTGCGCGAGCTGCATGACGAGAACGCCCGCCGCGCCGTCGAGGCCGACCGTGACTGAGCGCGGTCGGGTGGGGTTCGCGCCGGCCGGGACGGACGGAATCGGCGACAGTGCGAACCAGCCGCCGGTCGAGGGCGCCGAGCTCCTCGACGACCAGATCGCGTCCGGGCTGCTCCCGTCGCGCGACAAGCGCGGTCACAAGGGGTCGTTCGGCAAGCTGCTCGTCCTCGCCGGCTCGCTCGACTACGCCGGCGCCGCGCTGCTCGTGTGCCGGGCCGCCGGCCGGGCGGGTGCCGGGCTCGTGACGCTCGCGGTGCCCGAGTCGCTCCAGCCGCTCTTCGCCGCGAAGGTCGTCGAGGCCACGACGATGGCCCTGCCGGAGGACGACGTCGAGGAGATCGACCCGGAGCCGTCGCTCGCCCGGATCCTCGATCACGACCACGACGCGATCGTCATCGGGCCCGGCCTGCGGCCGGGCCTCTCGACCGCGGAGCTCGTCCGGCTGCTCCTCGCGGCCGGCGACGACGGCAGCGCGCCCGCGGTCCTGGACGCGGAGGCGCTCCGATCGCTCGCGGCGGACGAGCACTGGTGGGAGGGCGATCGGCGGCCGTCGGTCCTCACCCCGCACTCCGGGGAGTTCGCCAGGCTGCGGGCGGGCAGCGGCGTGGACCCGGAGACGGACGGCGATCTGAGCGGTGACGACCCGGCCCGGGCGGTCGCCGCCCGCGATGCGGCAACGGCCTGGAACCAGGTCGTGGTGCTGAAGGGGGCCCGAACCGTGATCGCGGCCCCGGACGGGCGGCTGTCCGTCGCCCCGTTCGAGAACCCGGCGCTCGCGAGTGGCGGCACGGGCGACGTCCTGAGCGGGACGATCGGCTCGCTCCTCGCCCAGCGCCTCGCGCCGTACGACGCGGCCCGGCTCGGCGTCTATCTCCACGGGCTCGCGGGCGACAGCGTCCGCGACCGGCTCGGCGAATCGGGCCTCCTGGCCTCGGACCTGCCCGAGCCGATCGCGATGGCCCGCAAGCGGCTCGCCGGCGTCGCCGAACGGCGCGCGAGCAGCGGTCGGCTGGGGTTCGGCCTCCTGCCGCGGGACACGGCGGCGCCGCGGCCCGACGAGGCGCCGGAGCCGGTCGCACCGGTCGAGGACGCGGGGCCGGCCGAGGATGCTCCGCCAGCCGCGCCAGCCGCGCCAGCCGCGCCGGCAACCCCGGCAACCCCGGCGACCCCGGCGACCCCGGCGGATCGGTCGGAGCCCCGGACCTGACCGCGACGGGCGACCGCCCGGCGATCGAGGCCCGCCTGGCGGCGGCCGGCCTCCCGCCCCTCCGCCGGACGGCCTGGATCGAGATCGATCTCGAGGCCGTCACGGGCAACCTCGACGCGATCCGGGCGATGGCTGGCGGGCTCCCGGCGATGCCCGTCGTCAAGGCCGACGCCTACGGGCACGGGATGGTCCCGGTCGCCCGCGCCCTCGAAGCGGCCGGCGTCAAGGCGCTCTGCGTCGCGACCCTCGACGAGGCGGTCGTCCTCCGCGATGCGGGCATCACCGCGCCCGTCCTCGTCCTCTACCCGATCCCGGCTGCCGCGGCGTCGCTCGCGGCCCGGCTCGGCGTCGCCGTTGCGTCGGGCGGCGGGCCCGCGCGGGAGTCGCTCC
>DATBPR010000455.1:0-6374 GCA_036561285.1 Candidatus Limnocylindrales bacterium
CCACGTGACCGTCGCAGGCAGCGAACCGATGCGCTTCGTCGAGCGAGTCCGCGCCGTCGCCGGCGTCGGCCTCGCGGGGGACCGGTACGCCCTGGGAACCGGGCACTACTCGCCGGACCCGCAGCCCGACCGGCAGATCACGCTCATCGCGGCGGAGGAGCTCGACCGGCTCGCTGCCGTCGAGGGCATCTCCCTGAGCCCTGCCGAGAGCCGCCGGAACGTCCTCACCCGCGGGATCGACGTCAACGCGCTTGTCGGGCGGCGCTTCCGGGTCGGCGGCGTCGAGTGCGAGGGCACCCGGCTCTGCGAGCCGTGCCAGTACCTGACCGACCTCGTCGGCAAGCCCGTCCTCAAGCCCCTCGTGCACCGCGCCGGGCTGCGGGCACGGATCCTGACCGACGGGGAGATCGCCATCGACGACCAGGTCGTCCCACTCGACTGAACCGCGCCGTCCCGGCGGGGTGCGAGGTCGCGCGGGCGGGTCTCAGCGGGGCCGGAACGGCTCCAGCGGCTCCGGCCGGTGCTCGACCGTCAGGCGCGGACCGGCCGGCCGCGCGGCCCAGTGGACAGCGTTCGCGATCACCCGCCGGACGTTCGGGTCGAAGTACGTCGGGTGCGTCTCATGCCCCGGGCGGAAGTAGAAGATCCGGCCGAGGCCGCGCTCGTAGCAGCAGCCGCTCCGGAAGATCTCGCCGCCCTCGAACCAGCTGACGAACACGAGCCGGTCCGGCGCCGGGATGTCGAACGGCTCGCCGTACATCTCCTCCTCCGGCAGGACGAACGAGTCGCCAAGGCCGTCGGCGATCGGATGCGACGGGTCGACGACCCAGATCCGCTCCCGCTCGCCGGCTTCGCGCCATTTCAGGTCGGCGGTCGTGCCCAGCAGGCGGCGGAAGATCTTCGAGTGGTGGCCGGAGTGGAGGACGATCAGCCCCATTCCGTCGAGCACCCGGCGCTGCACCCGGTCGACGACCGCGTCGTCGACCTCGGGGTGGGCGGCGTGGCCCCACCAGGTCAGCACGTCCGTCTGTGCCAGGACGGCGTCGGTCAGGCCGTGCTCGGGCTCGTCGAGCGTCGCCGTTCGCACGTCGAAGCCGGCCTCGGTCAAACCCGCCGCGATCGCTCCGTGAATCCCCTCCGGGTAGATCGCCCGGACGCGCGCCTCGGAGCGCTCCTGGCGGTGCTCGTTCCAGACCGTGACGCGGGTCATCGCGCGACGTCGGCCGTCGCCGCCTCGCCGATCCGGACAACCCGGCCGCCGTCGGCCGCGGACTCCCGGATCGCGTCCCACAGGCGGGCCATCCGCAGGCCGACCTCCGGCGGGCTCGGGTTCGGGATCCGCCCGGCCCGGACGTTCAGGAACTGCTCCCAGACCGGGATCGGCGCGACGGATCGGACCTTGCGCAGGGCGCTTGCTCCGGAGCGCTGGATCTCGAGCATCTCGCCCCAGATCCCGGTCCGCAGGATCGCGCCGGAGGTGAACACGCGGATGTCCGAATGACACGATGGGATCGCGCTGCCGCAGCCGTTCATCGTCACGAGCGCGCCGGAGGCGAGGCGCGCCATCACCACGGCGCGGATGTCGACCGGGCGGCCGTCGTCCTCGAGCCAGGCGGCGACCTCGGTGAAGTCCTCGCCGGCGAGGTCCGCGACCGTGTTGAGCATGTGGGCGCCCGTGTCGAACAGGAAGCCGCCGCCGGAAAGGTCCGGCCGCTGGCGCCACGTTCCGTCGGTCAACGTCGCCCAGTCCTGCCAGACGACCGCATTGACATTGAGGATCGGTCCGAGCTCGCCCGAGCGGAGCAATCGCGATGCCTCGCGAACCTGTGGCGAGAGGCTGCCCTGGAAGGCGACGACAAGGAGCCGCCCGGTCCGGTCTCGCGTCTCGATCAGCGCGGTCGCCTCGTCGGCCGTCATCACCATCGGCTTCTCGAGAAGGACGTCGAGGCCGGCCTTGAGACAGACGGTCGCCTGCTCGAAGTGGAAGGCGTGGGGCGTGATGATGATCACGGCGTCGAGCCCGGCGGCGTGCGTCTCCACGAACCGTCGCCAGTCCGGCTCGTTGGGCGGCGCAGGCAGGCCGTGCTGGTCGAAGAGCTCGGCGACCTGGGCGTAGGCCTGCGCCGACGGCTCGCAGATCGCGGCGATCGTCGTGTCGCCGCGTGGCAGCATCTCGCTCATGTGGACGCGGGCCATCACTCCCCCGCCGATGAACCCGACCCGCGTCCGCACCGGTTCCGTCATGTCCTTGCCGCCCTCATGTGCCCGCCAGCCGCTCGACGACCGGCCCGAGCTCGTCCAGGCTCCCGACGAGGAACGAGTTGATCCCGAGCCGCTCGCGCAGCTCGCCGAACTTCTCGACGAACCGGTCCACCGAGCCGATGAACAGGTGCGGCGAGTCGATGACGTCCTGCTCGGTCAGCTCCTGTCCGGTCCGCTCCTTCATTCGGTCGATGACCTTGCGCGCCTCGCCGTGGAGGTCGTCGGTCAGGACGATCGGCCACTGCGACGGGTAGACGTTGAAGTCCAGCCCCTCGAACCGGTCGCCCGCGGCGTCGCGGACCCAGGCGAGCTTCTCCTCGGTGGCCGCCCAGGTGATCGACGAGGGGTCGCCGCGCTGGCCGGACAGGATCCGCGGCGCCAGCCCGACGACATCCGCCTCGCGGGCGGCGAGCTCGAGCGTCTTCCGGCCGCCGCCGCCGATGAAGAGCGGCGGGTGGGGTCGCTGGACCGGCTTCGGGTAGGCGTCATAGTCGGTGATCGTGTAGTGCTCGCCGGCGAACGAGAACGGGCCTTCGGCGAAGCAGCCCTTGAGGACCGTGATCGCCTCGGCCAGGCGGGCCTGGCGGACGGCGACGGGGTCGAACGGCAGGCCGATCGCGCGGTACTCGGGCTCGTTCCAGCCGGCGCCGATCGCGACGTCGAGACGGCCGCCGGACAGGACGTCGAGCGTGGCTAGCTCCTGGGCGAGAATCGCCGGGTGGCGGAGGTCGTTGTTGTGAACGAAGGCACTGATCCGGAGCTTCTCGGTCAGCGCCGCCACCGTGGCGAGATACGGCACGGGCGCGAGCTGCGGGACCAGGTGGTCGGGCAGGACGAAGTGCGTGACGCCGAGGTCCTCCGCCGCCCGGGCCCGTTCCCCGAGCTCCTTCGCGCTGGACGCCTCGAACGCGTCGGCGAGGAATCGGAAGGGCTTCATGGCCCGAAGCCTACCGGCTCGGCGAACCCAGGACGGACCGGCTATTCGCGCGATTCCTGGCGGATGGGTGCCGCATGCGGCGGGATCCAGCCGGGCTCGACGTCGCGCCATTCCACGTCGAAGATGCCTCGATAGCCGAACAGCCGTCCCCACACCCGGTTCCGCACGTCGACGGAGATCCCGAACCGGCCGGTGTCATCGTCGAACCACTCGTGGACGTCCGCGACGCCGCTGAAGAGCAGCGGAAAGCGGAAGCCGAGGAGGCGCTCGTAGAAGCGCTGGTCGCCCGAACGGATGTGGATCCCGCCGCCGGCATCGACGGAGATCTCGAGATCCACCGCGAGATGCTCGTGGCTGCCCAGGTAGTCGACGATCCGACGCCGTCGCTCGCTGTAGACCATGTACGCGTCGAAGCGGCGGTCCTTCGTCGAGTGGAACGTCCGGATCCAGGAGACGGTCTCCCGCCCGAGGTCGTCGACGAACGCATAGTTCTCGATCGTGAACGGGATGTCGCGCCCGACCTCCGGGAACATGATCCGGCGCCAGGTGCCCACGTACCGGAACGGGAGCGTCCACGGGCCGCCGCGCCAGATCTCGCTCATCGTGCCGCTGCCGACGGAAGCGACCCCGTCGTGGCTGTCGAAGCCGAAACGACGCTGGATCTGTGGATGAAGGCGGTCGAAGTCCGGCCCCAGGGCGAGCCGGTAGATCGAGGTCACGGTCGTGCGAAGTCGGACGAAGCGGCGGCGGCGGAGGCAATGGCGACGGTCGGCGGACGGCGGCGGCATCGGCCGGCCGACGGGATGTCGCGAAGCGTGAGCAGGTCGATGGCCGCAAGAAGCCCGAGCCCGAGATTGAGCGTGATCGGCGTGAACGCCCCGGCGACGAGGCTGGGCAGCGCGGCGACGGAGGCGAGGGTCGCCGTGATCGAGAACAGGAATGCGAGGCCGGCAAACGCGGCGCGATGCCAGGTCAGGAGCAGGGCGAAGGCGAAGAGAATCTCCGCGACGCCCATCCCCGCCAGCGCGGTGCGAGCCACGTCGGGCCCCGTCCCGAGACCGGTCAGGATCGCGAGCTCCGTCGGGTCGAAGGCGATCAGCTTCGGAACGAGTCCGTGCCAGAGGAAGATGGCCGCGAGCCCGCTGCGTGCGAGCGAATGGACGGCGGCCAGCCGGATCGAGACCGCCGGATCGATGCCCCGTTCGAGCCAGAGCCGCAGACGATCGAAGCTCCAGGCGGTCGCCCAGCCGATCAGTGGCCGGAACGCCAGCCGGTCGAACCATCGACCGATCCTGCCCCATCGCGTCTCGTAGTCGTAGACCGTCCGGAACCGGACGCCGCCCGGCGTCGGCGAGTACGCCCAGTAGCCGCGGCCCTCACGGATCAGCGACCACCGGCTGCCAGACGAGAACCTGAGAGACGAGACGCGCCCGCCATCCGGCAGGTCACGGTCTGCGATCGTCTCGCCCGCGCCACGGATCGCGAGGCCGAACCCCAGCCGGGTCTCGTAGTCGAACCCCTGCCGCCCATCCGGCTCCGACGCGGCCGCGTATTCGATGGAGCTGAACCGCAGATCCCAGCGCTCGTGCTGGACCGGGTCCTGCGTCCGCGACCACAGATCCTCGATCCCCGCTCGGATGTCCAGCTCGACGAAGACCGACATGCCGGGCGCCCCATAAACGTGCTATCGCACATGAGCATGTTATTTGAGCAGCGACCTGTCAAGTCCCCGGGTCGAGCGCCACGATCAGCGCGTCCAGCAGCTCGATCCGGCGGCGCAGGCTCCGGGTCTCGTCGTCCATCGACTCGCGGGCGGAATCCGTGCCGTACCCGAGGTTGTGGCGGCCGGCCCGTCGCTGGAGCTCGCTCAGCTCGGTCGCGCGGGCCTTGAGGAGGGCGCCACGCAGGATCCGCCGGTCGTCGTCGTCGACGATCGGGACCTCGAGCCGGAGGACCGACGGCCCGGGAGATTCCGTCATTCGATCAGTCGCCCGTCGCAATCCGGATCGCTCATCAGGCAGAGGAACAGGTCGTCGTCGATCGACACGACCCGATGACGCCAGCCGGTGCGGTAGCCCACGTCGACTCCGTGCCAGCCGCCGCTTGCGGTGCCATCGGTCCCGAACCCAACGAGCAGCTGGTCGACCTCCGTCCGGGCGTCGACCTGACAGCCGGCTCGCACGGGAGCTCCGATCGCGTCGACCATCTCGGTGGCCGGCACCGTTGGCGGGGGGAAGTCGCGCACGACCCCGATCGTGGCGTCGTCCGCCGGATGGCTGTGGACGAGGTCGATCGTCCAGAGGCGGCTCCCGAGGTAGGTGACACCGGAGCCCAACGCCGTCGTCGGGCCGACGGAGTCGATGATGGCCGGCTCGGACCCTTGGGCCAGGCAGAGCTCGATGCCGAACGTGACCCGATCGCCGGCAACGGCCTGGGCGCTCATGCCGATGCGCACGCCACCACCGGTGGCGGACAGCGGACCCGCCCCGTCGGCGTGCCGCTCGGGAGCGATGACGAGCAGCCAGGCAGCGGCGATGGCAACGAGGCCGACCGGGACGGCGGCAGCGATCAGGCGCTTCCGCGACCGAGCCGACCGGTCACGCGGGGCAGACAGGCCAGGGGCGTCCAGGGGACCGGTCATGCGCGGACGTTACGACTCGGCTGGCGAGCCGATGTCATGTTCCTCGCCGAGCCTCGCCACGACCGCCTGCGTCAGGCCCCACGCCCGCGACGGATCCCGTGGCAGCCGGATCCGGAACTGGTTGCTCGCGAAGGTGATGTCACCGGGTTTCACGCCGGGCAGGCCGCCGCCGGCCATGAGCCGCATCGCCGTCACCCGCGACAGCCCCTCGCCGAAGCGCACGACCAGCTGGCCGTTCTCGCGCGAGATCGAGCCGACGCCCGCGCCCTCGGCCGCCAGTCGCAGCTCCGCGACCTCGACGAGCCGGATGACCGGCTGCGGCATCGGCCCGAACCGGTCGGTCAGCTCCTGGCGGAAGGCCGCCAGGTCGCCCGCGTCCCGGGCTCGTGCCAGCCGCCGGTAGAGCTCGAGCTTCTGGGCCTCCTCCGGCACGTAGTCGTCCGGCAGATGCGCCTCGACCGGCAGGTCGACGACCGCCTGCGGACGCTCGATCCGCGGCGCGCGATCCTCCCGCCGCGCCTTCCGCTCCTCGAC
>DATBPR010000456.1:0-1542 GCA_036561285.1 Candidatus Limnocylindrales bacterium
GACGGCACCGATCGACCCGGTTCGCCGTGGCGGCGGCCAGGGTCTCGCGGCGGCATCCGAAGCCGGCCGGGCCACCGGGATCGATCGCGAGCGAATCGTCCGGGTCGTCGCGCTGGTCCTGTCGGGCCTCCTCGTGCTCGCGATCGTCGGCGAGGTCGTCGAGATCCTGACGAACCTGAACCGACTCGCCTTCCCGATCGACGGCGATCGCGTCCTCTACATGGACGCGACCCGCAGCTGGCTCAACGGGACGGGCTTCTACCACGACTACCAGCTCGCGGGCCCCTACGACGTCCGCTCCGGCGACATCCTCTACCCGCCGCCGATGCTCCTCGTCTTCGCGCCGCTGGCGGTTATCCCGGAGCCGCTCTCGGCCGCTCTGTACTACGCGATCCCGCTGGGAATCACGCTCGCGGTCGTCCTCTGGCTGCGGCCGTCGGCCGTCGGCTGGCCCGCGATCCTGTTCTGCCTCTGGTGGCCGACCACGATCGTCGTGATCGCCGGCGGCAACCCCGGGATCTGGATCATGGCGTTCATGGCCCTCGGGACGCTGTGGCGGCCCGCCTCGGTCCTGGTGTTCCTCAAGCCGACGCTCGCGCCATTCGCGTTCTTCGGCGCCAACCGCCGCTCGTGGTGGGTCGCGCTCGGCGCCCTCGGGCTCGTCTCGCTGCTGTTCCTGCCGATGTGGTTCGACTACCTGGCCGCGATCCGCAACGCCAACGGCGGCGGCGGGATCTTCTACTCGATCGGTCAGGCGCCGATGCTGTTCCTGCCGCTCGCGGCCTGGGCGACGTCGACCCGGAGGCTCGCCTCCCGGGCGGCCCCCACCTCGTCTTCGGTGCTGCCGCCCGCCCCGGCCTGAGCGGCGCGCCGCCGGACGCGGTCCTCGCGCCAGAGCGGGATCGCCGCCACGAGCAGGGCGAGCCCGTGGAACCAGATGATCGGGAGGCTGATCGTCGCCGCGACCGGCACCGTCCAGCGGCGGTCCGTCCGGGCGCCCCACCACACGACCGCGACCGACAGGGCCATCCGGATCGGCAGCGGGATCGGGACCGGGTAGGGGTGGCCGGGGTCGTATTCGAGGTTGTCGACCATCGTCGAGACGTACTGCCGCCACAGGTCCGGCGCGATCACGTAGCTGAACCCCGCGATGAGCAGGGTCGAGAAGACCGCGATCGCGAACAGGCGCCATTCGCGCCGGAACGCGAACCACAGCGCGCCGACACCGGGCGAGACCTTCGTCAGGACGATGAACGCCCACGCCATCGGGTAGCGGAAGCCGACGACGATGGCCACTGCCATGAACAGGTGGATGTTTCCGTGGTACAGCTCGAGCGGGATCGGCGGGAAGGCGAGGAGGACGAGCCAGGTCCGCCCGGTCAGCCAGACGAGGGCCCCGATCATCGCCGCGAAGTAGCCGGCGAAGAACACCTCCCACGGCAGGAAGCCGAAGACGGAGAAGGCCTGTCCGGCGGCCGGCGTGTAGCGGAAGGCGTCGAGGTCCGAGGTGTTGCCGCCGGAGTTCCCGTACAGGTTCGACAG
>DATBPR010000457.1:0-4894 GCA_036561285.1 Candidatus Limnocylindrales bacterium
TCGACCCGTCCGCCGATCTCGATGCTGCCGTCCGGCTGCGGCCGGACGAGGATCTCCGAGCCCACGCCCTGGCGGATCGTGACGTCGCGCCGCAGGTCGCCGCCCATCGCGACCGCGGCGGCGCCGGTCGCCTCGTCCTCGACGATCCCGTAGTCGGTCGCGAAATAACGCGCCCGGATGGTCCCGGCCTCCTCGTCGATCCACGCCCAGACGTAGACGCCGCGTTCGCCGAGCCGCGGACCGGCGAACGACTCGACGTCGCCGACCGCCAGCATCTGCCGGCGCTCGTGGTCGTGCGTCCACTCGGGGCGCGCCCGGATCCACGTCCGCTCGGCGTCGTGCCGGCATGCCACCTCGCCCGCCGGCGGGTGAAGGGCGGCGACCGGCCGGCCCGTGTCCCGGAGGAGCCACGCCGTGCCGACCGTGGGATGCCCCGCGAACGCCAGCTCCGCCGCCGGCGTGAAGATCCGCATCGCGCCGGTGGCCGCGTCGTCGACGAAGACGGTCTCGGAGAAACCGAGCCGCGCCGCGACCGCCTGCCGCCGCTCAGGCGGGATCGCGACGCCGTCGAGGAAAACCCCGAGCGGGTTTCCGCCACGGCCATCCGGCCCGACGAACACCCGGAGCACCTGCAGCGTGGTCATCGTGTCCCCTCCTCCGGATCGGCCGCCCGGATCGACCGTTCGAGGGCGACGGCCTGCAGGCCCATGATCGTCATCGCGTCGGTGATCTCGCCCATCGCGATCATCGCCATGGCGGCATCGAACGGGACCCAGCGCGTGGTGAGCTCCTCGGTCGGATCCGGCGAGGCCTCGCCGTGGCGCCGGGCCCGCGCCGCGAAGAGCACGCCGGTCTCGTCCGAGATCGAGTTGGACAGGTCGAAGCGACAGAGCGGCCGCCACTCGTCGGCCTCGACGCCGGTCTCCTCGCGCAGCTCTCGCCGCGCCCCGTCCTCCGCCAGCTCGCCGGCCGGCACGCCACCCTCGGGGATCTCCCACGACCATGCGTCGATCGTGTAGCGGTGCTGGCCGACGAGCAGGACGCGATCGTCGTCGTCGAGCACGACCGCGCCGACGGCGAGGTTCTCGAAATGGACGACGCCGTAGATGCCGTCGCTGCCGTCCGGCCGGTCGACCTGGTCGTGCCACACGGTGATCCAGGCATTGGCATACGCCTCGCGTCGCGTCCGGCGCCGCCACGGGCCGACGATCACGGGCGGGTCGCCGGCCGGGTCGGTCGGGGCGGCCTCGTCCGGGGGCAGGGTCGTCATCGAGCCCATCGTCGCACGACCCGGGCGGAGGGTCCGTCCGGGTTCCGCGGACGCCTATCCTCGATCGGATGGATGAGCTGACCGAGCCCGAACGCGCCCGACCGGCGAGCCGGCCGGCTCACGGCGTGGCGGCACTCCTGGACGTCCGGATCCCGGTCTCCGACGGCCTGGAGCTGTCCGCGAACCTGTGGCTGCCGGAGCCGTCGGCCGACGGGACGGGCGCGGAGACCTTTCCCGCGGTCCTCGAGATGCTCCCCTATCGCAAGGACGACTGGCATGCGGCCAGCGACGAGTCGCGCGGCGAATGGCTGGCGGCCCGCGGGTTCGCCTACTGCCGGCTCGACGTCCGGGGGACGGGCTCGTCGCCGGGGATCGCCCTCGACGAGTACACGGCCCGCGAGACGGAGGACGGCCACGACGCCGTGGAGTGGCTCGCCGCCCAGGCCTGGTCCAACGGACGCGTTGCGATGTGGGGCATCTCCTACGGCGGGTTCACCGCGATCCAGGTCGCCCTCCTCCACCCGCAGCACCTCGCCGCGATCGTGCCGATGATGGCGACGGACGACCGCTACACGGACGACGTCCACTACGTGGGCGGCTGCATGACCGTTTCCGAGCTGAGCCAGTACGCGGTCAGCATGGTCGCGATGAACGCGCTCCCGGCGGTGCCGGCCTACCGCGGAGCGACATGGATGGACGAGTGGCGCGACCGGCTGGACCGGACGCCGGTCTGGCTGTTCGAGTGGCTGCGCCGGCAGCGCGACGGCCCGTACTGGCGGCAGGGATCCGTGGCGCCACACTGGGACCGACTGACGACGCCAATGCTGCTCATCGGCGGCTGGATGGACGAGTACGTCGACGCCGCGCTGCGGATGCTCGAACGCTGCACGAACGCGCCGCGCCGGGCCCTGATCGGCAACTGGGTGCACAGCTACCCGGACGGCGCCTACCCGGGGCCGAACCTCGACTGGAACCACGAGCTGGTGCGGTTCCTCGATCACTGGCTGAAGGGGATCGACAACGGGGTGATGGACGAGCCGGCGCTCGTCGCGTTCCGCCACGACTGGGCGCCGCCCGAGCCGTTCCCGGAAGCCTGGCCCGGCGAATGGGTCGCGGAGCCCGCATGGCCGCCGGCGGACCGGAGCGAGACGGCCTTCCGGCTCGCGAGCGGGGAGCAGCCGCTGGTCGGGCGGCTGGTCGCGGGCGGCCCGGAGCGCGAGACGGCCGGCCGTGAGCGCGACGCGAGCCCCGGCGTCGAGACGCTCCGCCATCGTGCGACGGCCGGCACCCGGGCGGGTCTCTCGTGGGGCGCGGGCCACGCGCCGAACGGTCTCGCCCGCGACCTCCGGGCCGACGACGCCGGCCTCCCCACGTTCACGTCCGAACCGCTCACGGCGGACCTCGACGTCCTCGGCGCCGCCGTCATCGAGCTGACCTGGGAGTCGCCGGTGGCCGTCGCGACGGCCGTGGTCCGTCTGCAGGATGTCGCCCCGGACGGCACGCCTTTCCAGGTGGCGAGCGGGATCCTGAACCTGACCCATCGCGATTCGCATGAGACGCCGGTGCCCCTGGAGCCCGGCGCCCCGACGGACGTCCGCGTCGTCCTCCGCTCGACCGCCCACCGCTTCCGGGCGCGACACCGGATCCGGATCTCGGTCGCGTCGGCGATGTGGCCGGTCGTCTGGCCCTCGCCGGAGGCGGCGGATCACCGGCTCCATCTCGGCGGCGCCCGACCCGCCCGCCTGGTCCTGCCGACCGTGCCCGCCGGCCGGCCGGTGACCCCGGTGCCGTCGTTCAAGACGACCCCGGCGGGCTTCCGCGAGGCCGGGAGCGAGCGCTCGGATCCGGCGGTCTGGCAGATCGTCGAGGACGTGATGGCGGGGACCGCGACGGTCCGGACGTCCGAGTATGCCGACTCGGTCCTGCCCGACGGCCGGGTGCTCGGGACCGGGGAGCGGCTGCAGATGACAGCGAGCGACGCCGACCCGGCCCATGCGGAGTTGCGGAACGAGGTCGTCTATCGCCTGACGGGCGACGGGCCGGACATCGTCGTCGAATCGGACGGGACGATTCGCACGACCGCGACCGACATCGCGATGACCGTGAACCTCCATGTCCGCTATGGCGGTGAGCCGTTGTTCGACCGGAGCTGGGAGGAGACGGTTCCCCGGGACCTGGTCTAACGGGCCGCAACCTCCCCGTCGGCGGGGGGTCGGTCGACGTCCATCCACAGGAAGTGGTCGACGCCGGTCAAGCGCAGGAACTGGCGGACCGGGATCGGCATCGCGCGGGCCCGCGGGTCGACCTCCATCCGCGGCCGGACCAGCGTGATGTCGCGGCCACGGGTCTCGATGTCACAGCCGCCCGCCGCCTGGACGTTCTTCACCCACTGGACGTCCGGCCCGTAGGTCAAGGCGAAGACGTATCGGTCGCCACGACGGAAGACGTTGAGCGGGATCCGATAGACCCGCCCGCTCGTCCGGCCGCGATACGTCGCGACGCAGAACCCGGGCAGGCGGTTCGCCACGCGGCGGGTGACGGGGTTCAGATAGCGGACGACGAGCGGCCGGACCGCCGCCGGGATCGCCATGTGCGAACGATGCCACGCCCGCTCAGGATCGGCCGGGAGCGCTCCCGAGGCGATCGAGGATCATCGGCAGGAAGTGGTCGCCGCCGCCGGTCATCGTGTAGCGGGTCGCCGGTTCGAGCGCCCGGACGATCGCGTCGTAGCTGATCACCTGGTACGCGGCCCCGGCGACGAGGATGTCGTCGAGGTGGTCGCGGATCGTCGACGCGGGCACGATCGGCGACCAGGCGTCCACCCAGGCGTCGGTCGCTTCGTCGATCTCGGCCTGGCGATCGTCGCTCCAGGCGACCCACGTGACCAGGTCGACGAGCGGGCTGCCGATCGCGGCGTCGGACCAGTCGATGATGACGATCCGGTCGTCGACGATCGCGGCGTTGTCCGAGTGGAAGTCGCCGTGGACGAGGCTCACCGGGAACGGAAGCTCCGCGAGCCGGGCGACGGCGGCCTCGACCCGGCCCACGGCTTCCGCCCGGACCATGTCCGACAGCGGGGTCACCGCGCGGTCCGGCCCGACCGCCGCCAGCGCCGCGGCGAAGGCGGCGGGGATCCCGGCCAGCCCGCGGTCCTGCGCCCCGGCCGCGAGCAGGCCCGCGAGGTCATCGGGCCGATCCGCGAGCATCCGCTGGATCTCGATCAGAGTCCGGGCGCCCGCCGCCAGCGCCCTCGGCCGGTCGGCCTCCGGCAGGCTCCCGATCCAGCCCGAGCCGATGTCCTCGACCAGGAGCCAGCCCTCGTCGGCTTCGATCGCGAGCACGCGCGGCACGTCGCGCGGCAGGCGGTCCGCCAGCAGCTTCGTGATCACCGGCTCGGCGTGGAAGATCGGGAAGACCGCCTTGAGGAAGACGTCGCCCCCGGCCGTCGGGGCGATGAGCAGGGCGGAGATCCCGCGGAGGTAGAAGGGCCTCGGCTCGCCCGTCAGCGGGCGGCCCGCGCCGACTGCGGCCGCCTGCATCCAGCCCGATGCCCGGCGGCGCCAGCCCGGGCGTGCCCAGCGCGGCCGGAGCTCGGGCGGCTGGGAGCCTGACCGCAGCTCGGCG
>DATBPR010000458.1:0-2853 GCA_036561285.1 Candidatus Limnocylindrales bacterium
GTGGCGTCGCGCAGGACATAGGGCGGCGCGTTCGGGTCCTCGACGGGAGCCGTCGTGTCGGCCGTCGTCGTCGGCTGGCCTGATGCGGCCGGGGCGGTCGAAGCCGCGGGAGCGGCCGAGCCGACCAGCACGGCGCCGGTCATTCCGGCTCCGGCATGACCCGGAATCGAGCACAGGAACGTGATTCCCTGGGCGGGCACCGTGACCGACCCGGTCACGGTGGCTCCGGCGTCGGCCGTCAGCTTGGTGCCGTCCGCGAACGTCACGTCGTGCGTCGTGGAACCGGTGTTGTGGAAGGAGACCGGGTAGGTGCCTGCCTTCGCGACGGACAGCTTCGACGGCTTGAAGCCGAGATCGAACGCCTCGATGGCGATGGTGCCGCCCTCCGCGACGGCCGTGGCGTCACTCGCCGGAGCGGCGGCCGGATCGCTCATCGACATGCCGGGCATCGCGGCCGCGTCCCCTCCGGCGGCCGCAACCGCGTCCGGCGTCGGCAAGGGTGTTCCGTTCGGGATGCCGCTCGGCGCCTGGCGGGCGGGCCCCGCGCAGCCCGCGAGCAGGCCCAGCCCGAGGATGATGGTGAGGGCGGTTGATCGCACCGTGTGCTCCTTGCTCCGGGACGGCCGGGGCGCCTGCTTCGACGACTGGAGTCGGGCCGGTCCGCCAAACTCCCACTTGTCTAGTGCGAGTTTCGAGCAGGGCGAGGCCGCGGTCACCGTGCCGAATGGCCCGAAAACGGCAGGCGGGACAGCCCGCCGCTCGGCAGATGGCGGCGGACCGGGCGATCGGCGCGCCCGTAAGATGACCGCCGGAGAGGTGGCAGAGCGGTCGATTGCGACGGTCTTGAAAACCGTTGACCGAAAGGTCCGTGGGTTCGAATCCCACCCTCTCCGCCAGCACCGCCGGAGAAGACATGGCTGAAGCACCACCGATCGGCCCGGATGACGAGGCTCACGACCACGAGGCCCACGACCACGAGGCCCACGACCACGGGGAGGAGCACGAGCACCACCACCATGACGGGCCGCACGACTACGTCGGCGCGATCCAGGGCTTCCGAGCCGAGAAGAACCAGTTCTTCAAGCGGTCGGTCGGCAGCCCGATCCCGGCCGACGAGCGCGACGCCTTCACCGGCCTGCCGTACTACCCGGTGAACGTCGACCTCGTCTTCGAGGGCCTGACGCTGGACCCGTACACCGGCAACGAGCCGACGACCTTCCAGATCCCGACCTCCGACGGTCGTCTCCGGGCGGCGCATCGGGCCGGCACCTTCACGTTCGACTACGGCGGCGAGCCGCGACGGCTGACCGCCTACGAGCTGGAAGGAGCGCACTCCGGCGGCACCCTGTTCCTGCCGTTCCTCGACGCGACGAGCGGCACCGAGACGTACGGCGCGGGCCGCTACCTCGACCTCGAGCCGGACGAGGACGGGACGTACGCGATCGACTTCAACCTCGCCTACCACCCGTCCTGCGTGTACGCGGCGCACTTCTCGTGCCCGTTGACGCCGGCCGAGAATCGGGTCGCGGTCCGGATCGAGGCAGGGGAGCGCCTCGCGGAGGACGCCGCGCACTGAGCGTCGCCGCTGCCGATCGCCTCGGCCGCCCGGCGAGCGAACGGACCGCCCGCCGTGCTGCAACCGGGCTGAACGTGTCGCATCCGGCCCCCTGCCGGCCGGGCACGACCATTTGTCGCCATCGGACCCCCGGAACCTCCCGTGCGCGGTCGGTTCGGCCGCGTGGTGGCCGGATCGGTCGAGATGGGCCGCCTGGTGGCCGGATCAGTCGTGATGGGCCGCCCGGAGAGCCAACTCGCGAAGCCGCCGGGCTGGGACCTCAGGCGGGCGACGCGACCCGGAGCATCTCGGCCATCGCGGCGAGGTGGGCCGGGGTCGAGCCGCAGCACGCCCCGATGATCCGGGCGCCGGCCCGGCGGAAGTCCCGCGCAGACTCGGCCATCGTCGCCGGGTCCGCCCGGTAGACCGCCTGGAGGTCGACGAGCTCCGGCATCCCGGCATTCGACTTCGCGACGAGGACCGCATCCGGGGCCACGGCGTGCATCCGCTCGATGACGGGCAGGAGCTCGTCGGGGCCGTTGCCGCAGTTGCCGCCGATCGCGTCGGCGCCGGCGGCGAGCAGGGCCCGCGCCGCCTGCTCCGGTGACACGCCCATCATCGTGTAGCCGCGGGTGTCGAAGGTCATCGTCGCGATGATGGGGATCGTCGGGGACGCCTGCCGCGCACCCCGGATGGCCGCCGTGATCTCCGCGAGATGGCTCATCGTCTCGATCCAGATCAGATCGGCGCCGCCCGCGACGAGGGCCGCCGCCTGCTCGGCGAAGACGTCAACGGCCTCGTCCTCCTCGAGCGTCCCGAGCGGCGCCATGATCTCGCCGGAGGGGCCGATGTCGCCCGCGACCAGGGCATCGCCGCCGGCCGCGTCGACCTCGGCGCGGAGGAGGATCGCCGCGGTGCGGTTCAGCTCGTCGACCCGCTTGTCGAGCCCGTGCAGGCGGAGCCGCAGCCGGTTTCCGCCGAACGTGTTCGTCAGGATGATCCGCGAGCCCGCCTCGACGTAGCCGCGCTCGATCCGGCGGACGACGTCGGGGTGCATGACATTCCACGCTTCCGGCGGATCGCCGAACTGGAGACCCGCCGCGAAGAGCATCGTGCCCATCGCGCCGTCGGCGAGGATCGGGCCCGGCTCGGCCAGCACGGCCTCCCAGCGGCCTCGTCCCGGTGCGCAATTCATCGCCAAGCCGGACAGCCCTCCACGAATTCGGCCTCGGCATCGCCGGGCCACGGGGGCATCGTGACACCGATCGCGCGGAGCGGCTCGTCCGGCCCGGCGCGGA
>DATBPR010000459.1:0-2507 GCA_036561285.1 Candidatus Limnocylindrales bacterium
GTCCCGAGCGTCGAGCCTAGGCGACGACCTGGTCGCGGCCTCGGCGCTTGGCGAGATAGAGGGCCCGGTCCGCCTGCTCGATGACCGAGTCGATCGGCTCGTCGGGGTCGCTCGCCACGGCCGCCCCGACCGACACGCTGACGGCGGGCACCCCATGCCGTGACAGGTCGAGGTCCGCGACCGCCTGCCGGACGCGCTCGCCGACCTCGACCGCGACCTCCAGCGTCGGGTTCCGCAAGAGGACGGCGAACTCCTCGCCGCCGTAGCGGGCCGGCACGTCGTCCTCGCGGACGGCGCCCGCGATGGCGCCCGCAACCGCCCGGAGCACCTCGTCGCCGACCTGGTGGCCGTGGGTGTCGTTGAGCCGCTTGAACCGGTCGATGTCGACCATCAGCACGCCGACCGAGTCCTCCGCGCGGCGGCGCCGCGCGAGAAGCGTGCAGAACTCGTCGAAGTAGCCACGGTTCGGCAGGCCGGTCAGGGCGTCCGTGGTCGCGCGCGCCTCGGCCTGTCGGTGCGAGTAGGCCCGCGAGAGCGCGGCCGAGGCCTCGACCGCGGCGCCGACGAGGATCCGCTGCGCGGCGGCCGGCCACTCACCGGCGGTCCGGCGCGAGATCAGGAGCGCCCCGATCTGGCCGCCGTCGGTCGTCAGCGGGGCGACGAGGGTGTGACGGAGCCCGAAGACGCTCCGCGCCCGGCGGGCGATCCGCTCGGCGACGGCCGCCTCCGCGTCGCTCGACCGGGTCGGACCGGGCAGGAGCTCCGGTGCCGGCGGGAGATCCGGCGCCCGGCGGCCGCTCCGGTGCGGCGAGGCGCCCCCCGGCTCGCCGATCGTGACGAGCCGCGGCCGCCCGCCGGGGACGTCGCCGGCCGGCACCGGAGCCGCCATGGCGACGGCCGGCATCTCGGCCGTGACGGGCACGGCGACCGGCTCGCGGTCCGCGTCCGCGTCCGGCGGATCCTCCAGATCGCCGATCGGGAACAACGTCGAGGAGGTCGAGCCGCCGGTCCGGGCATTGACGAGCATTGCCTCGAGGACCCGGGCGTCGGGGCGGCGACGGACGATCACGACGTGGTCGGCGCCGGTGCCGGCGCCGAGCTCCTCGACGATCGCGCCGACGATCGCGTCGGGCGAGATCGATCGGGAGAGGCCCTGCAGGATGCGGGCGAAGCTCTCGGCTTCGGCGCGGCGGCTGTGCTCCAGCTCCTGCACGGCAAGCCGGTTGCGGACCGCGGCGAACCCGACGATCACGATCAGGGCGGTGACGGCCGCGTCGAGTGGACGGGCGCCCGGGCCGAACAGGCGGAGGACCGAGATCAGGCCCAGGGTGAAGAACGTGCCGGCGAAGATGAACCAGGAGCTGCGGATCCGGGGATCCTCTGCTCCGGCGGACGGACGACGCTCGGTGGGTGTTGTCACGTTCGGGGACGAGCATGCGGGTCCGGACCGGACCTTCGCAAGGCGCAGGCGTAGTACTTCCGGTGCAGGGGTCCTGGTACTTCCGTTCGAAAAGTGTTCGAAATCGCGGCTCGCCGGGGGCGAGCCGAGCGGAATGATTCGGCCACGACGCCCGGCGCGGCCGCGGCGCAGCCTCAGGCGGAGCGCGGCTCCTCGGCCCGCCGGCTGCGCTTCATCCGGTACAGCCCGGCGTCGGCGACGGCGATCAGCTCGGCCGCGGTCCGGCCGTCGGCCGGGAACGTCGCGACCCCGATCGAGACGCCGATGGGCACATTGAGCCGCCCGTCGTGGCTGAAGGTCGAGTCCGCGAATGCCTCGATGAGCCGCTCGGCCGTGCGCGTTGCCTCGCCGCCGTCGGCGTCGGGCAGGAGGATCGCGAACTCGTCGCCGCCGTAGCGGGCCGGGATGTCCGAGGCCCGGATCGTCCGGCGGATCGTCTCGGCGGTCCAGCGCAGGACCTCGTCACCGAGCAGATGGCCGAAGGTGTCGTTGACGAGCTTGAAGTCGTCGACGTCCATCATCAGCAGGCTGAGCGGGCGATGGATGCGCCGTGCGCGGACGGCCTCCTGGCCGAACCGCTCGTGGAGCGAGCGGTGGTTGAAGAACCCCGTCAGCGGGTCGCGATCCGCGAGGGCGCGCGCCTCTCCGTAGAGGCGCGCGTTCTCGAGCGCGATCGAGGCCTCGTTGGCGATCGTCCGGGCGAGGACGAGGCGCTCCTCGTCGGCCTCGATCGCGCCACGCGAGAACAGCTCCGCGAGGCCGATCGTCTCGCCCTTCACCGCGAGCGGGAGCATCACGAGCGAGCGGCGGCCGGCCGCCAGGAGCAGGGCGGCCTCCGCCGGATCGGCGTCCGGCCGCGTGATGTCGACCCGGGCGACGACCTGGTCGTCGAGGACGCGCCGGGTCAGCGGGTACTCCGCGATGTCGAAGTACGGCTCGAGCGTGTCCGGGTCGACGATCGGGTAGGAGCCGAGACTGGCGACCCGATCGTTGGCCCGATCCCACCACGAGATCTCGCACTCGTCGACGTCCATGACGGTCGCCAGAT
>DATBPR010000460.1:0-3040 GCA_036561285.1 Candidatus Limnocylindrales bacterium
CGGCTGTGGCGCAAGGGCGAGTCGTCCGGTCACGAGCTCCGGGTCCGGGAGATCGTCCTCGACTGCGATGCCGACGCGATCCTCGTCCTCGCCGACCCCGTCGGTCCGACGTGTCACCGCAACACCCGCAGCTGCTTCGACCCCGACGCGGCCGTCGAGCAGGCCACGCCCGCCCGGTCGGTCGGCGTCGGGCCGCGCGCCGACGGACGTGGACTCGAGGATGCGCCACCGGCGGCCGACGCCCCCGGCGAAGGGTTCGCCTGGCTCGAAGGGCTCTGGTCGACGATCGCCTCGCGTGCCGCCGAGCGGCCCGAGGGCTCCTACACGACCCGTCTCCTCGACGGCGGAGTCGACGTGGTCGGCCGCAAGGTGACCGAGGAGGCGACGGAGGTCCTGATCGCGGCCAAGGACGATGCGACCGCCGAAGCCGAAGGCACGGATCGCGGCGCCACCGCGCACGCTCTCGCCGGCGAGACCGCCGATCTGCTGTACCACGCGCTGGTCCTCCTGGCCGAGCGGGACGTCCGGCCGGCCGAGGTCATCGAGGTGCTGCGCGCCCGTCACGCGGGCTGATCCAGCCGGCCGAAGGTCAGCGCGCCTTCAGGATCTGCCGCTTCCGCTTCCCGACGGCGACGTCGATCCAGCGGCCGTCGATCGCGTCGATCGGAGCATCCGCCTCCGCCACACGCGCGCCGTTGACGCTCAGGCCGCCCGAGGCGATCAGCCGTCGGGCCTCGCCCTTCGAGGCAAACAGACCCGCGTCGGCGAGCAACGCGGCGCTCCCGGCCGAGAGCAGCGAAGGGTCGAACGTGGCCGCGCCCGACGCCTCGTGGAGCGCCGGATACAGCGCCGGATCCACGGCCGCCGCCCGCCCGAACAGGACCTCGGACACCCGGATCGCCGTGTCCGTCGCGTCCCGACCATGGGTCCGTTCGGTCACGTCGCGAGCGAGCGCCCGCTGGGCGGCCCGTGCCTCCGGGTGGGCAGCCGTCTCGGCGTCGAGGGCCTCGATCTCCTCGCGCCCGAGGAGCGTGAACCAGCGCAGGTAGGTGCCCGCGTCCCGGTCGTCGACGTTCAGCCAGTACTGGTAGAACGCGAAGGGCGACGTCCGCTCGGCATCGAGCCAGACCGAGGTACCGCCCTCGGTCTTGCCGAACTTCGCCCCGGACGGCGACAGCAGGAGCTTGTACGCGAGCGCGTGAGCCGGCTCGTCGGCGCCACGATCGGCGTCCTCCTCGGCGAGGCCGGCCCGGCGCCGGATCAGCTCCAGCCCCGCGGTGATGTTCCCCCATTGGTCCGCGCCGCCCATCTGGAGGTCGACGCCCATCGTCCGGTGGAGGTGCTCGTAGTCGGTCGCCTGGATCAGCATGTAGCTGAACTCGGTGAACGAGAGGCCGCGGTCCAGCCGCGTCGTCACCGAGTCCTTCGCGAGCATGTACGGGATCGTGAAGTGCTTCCCGACGTCGCGAAGCCAGTCGATCAGGTGGATCGGCTCCAGCCAGTCGAGGTTGTTGACGAGGAGGGCTCCGCGCTCGCCCGCCGAGGGGCCGAAGTCGAGGAACCGCTCCATCTGGCCCCGGATCGCGGCGATGTTCGTCGCCAGGGTCTCCCGGTCGAGGAGGTTCCGCTCGTCGGACCGGCCGGACGGATCGCCGACCATGCCCGTCCCGCCGCCGAGCAGCGCGATCGGCCGCCCGCCGTGCCGCTGGAACTGGAGGAGCCCGAAGATCGGCACGAGGTGCCCGACATGGAGCGACGAGGCGGTCGGGTCGAAGCCGTTGTAGCCGGCGATCGCGCGGCCGCTCGCCAGACGCGCGGGCAGTCCGGGCGTCGTGCCATGGAGCATCCCCCGCCAGGTCAGCTCGTCGAGGAGGTTGCCGAGCGTCGGGTCCGTTGTGGACCGGCGGTCGGGTGGCGTCACACCACGCTCGGCCGAGCCGTCTCGACCCTCCGGACCGGGGGGACCACCACGACCCCTATGCTATCGTGCGGCCCGACATGCAGACCAGCCTCGCGCGGCGGCAGCGCCATCGGCGCGGCATCCGACGCGGACGGCCTCGCGGCTCGTCGAACCTTCGCCGAGTCCTGATCGCGATCCCCATCCTCCTCCTGACCATCTTCGCGCTGGTCGGCGTGGCCGGGATGGTCGCGGTCGCCGCCGCCTACAACTTCTACAGCCAGGGCCTGCCCGACCCCAAGGACACCCTGAGCAACCTGAGCTTCGACCAGCAGACGACGATCGTCGACCGCACCGGCAAGATCGTGCTGGCCAAGCTGGGCGAGTTCAAGCGCGAGCTGGTCACGTACGACGAGCTGCCGCCGGAGCTTCTCGACGCGACGACCGCCATCGAGGACAAGGACTTCTGGTCGAACCCCGGCTTCGACTTCACCGGTTTCGTCTCGGCGACGATCGACACCCTCGAAGGCCGGCCCCGCGGCGGCTCGACGATCACCCAGCAGCTCGTCCGGGCCCGTCTCCTGCCGGCGTCCGCATTCGTGGGCAGCCGCGAGGAGCGGAAGATGCGGGAGATCATCCAGTCCCTGCGGCTCACCCAGGCCTATCCGGGCGAGGAGGGCAAGAAGGAGATCATCACCGCCTACCTGAACCAGAACTTCTACGGCAACCAGAGCTACGGCGTGAAGGCGGCCGCGCGAACGTACTTCAACAAGGACCTCAAGAGCCTGACCCTCGCCCAGATGGCCGTCCTCGCCGCGATCCCCCAGTCGCCGACGTCGAACGACCTGGTCCGTAACGCCCAGGAGGTCTGCGCGACCCCGAACAAGAGCCCCGACGAGTGCGACCCGAGCAAGATCAGCCTCGTCGTGCCCGACACGACGGACATCTACAAGCGTCGCAACTACGTGCTGGACCTGATGAAGTCCCGCAGCCCGCTGTCCGGCGCCCTCCACACGCCGGACGAGTACGAGGCCGCGAAGTCCCAGCCGATCGTCCTTGCTCCGCAGCTCGGCAACCACTGGCGTGCCTCACAGTTCGTCCTCCAGGTCCGCCAGGACCTCGGGGCGATCCTCTGCCCGGACG
>DATBPR010000461.1:0-6173 GCA_036561285.1 Candidatus Limnocylindrales bacterium
GCGCTGGTCCTGACGTTCTACCTGTTGCGGGACGGGGCGGGCTGGTGGGCCGCGATCCTGGGCCGCGTCCCGATGAACCGTCGCACCGGCGTCGACTTCGCGGGCAGCCAGTCGGTAGACATCCTCTACGGATCGATGGTCGGCACCGCGATCGTGTCGTTCGCGGGCGCGGTGATGCAGTGGTTGACGATGACCCTGCTCGGCCTGCCGCTCGCGATCCCGATCTCGATCCTGATGTTCTTCGGCGGCTTCATCCCGTACATCGGCAGCTTCATCGTGACGATGCTCGGGTTCCTGATCGCGGTCGCGGTCGGCTCGACGGCCGACATCGTCCTCATGGGCGTCTTCACGATCGTGTTCAACATCGTCCAGGGCAACGTCGTCGCGCCGCTCGTCTACGGCAAGACCGTCAGCATCCACCCGGCCGTGGTCCTGCTCGGCGCGCCCGCCGGCGGGGCCATCGCTGGCATCGTTGGGATGGTCCTGATCATCCCGATCCTCGCGATCATCGCCCGCACCTGGCGCACGGTCGTCCACCTCTTCGACGTCGAACGGGAGACGCCGCCGGGCGAGCGTCCGGTGGCCGCGGCGACCCCCGAGACGCCGCGCCGCGCGCCGCCCGTGATCGAGACACCGGCGCCGGCCACGGGCGCCTGACCGACCTCCGCCCGCCGGGCGGACGGAGGCGCCGGGAGCCTCGCTCCTGGCGCCACTCCTGCAGACGGGGCCGGTCGCCCGGATTCATCGCTCCGCGGCGTCGGCCGGCCGCAGGACCCAGTCCCCGCCGGGCAGTGCCACGGCGTCCTCGGGCACGTCGCCGGCGAGGACGTAGACCCAGGCGGTCTCGACCGGGGCGTCGTCGATCCTTGCCCGCCGGCGGAGGTATTCCGAGCCGGGCTCGTCACGGGGGTCGTAGGCCTCGAGCTCGTCGAGGCGCCCCAGATCGGCCGTGGCGGCCAGCCGGTACAGCTCCACGACGACCGGGCCGGCCTCGCCCGGGACCAGGGCCGGGTAGCCGTAGGCCCGCTCCGCGGTCGCTCCGAGCGCCCAGAGCCGGCCGGGGACCGTGCCGGTGCCGAGGAGCTCGGCGGATTCGAGGAGCGCGTGGTTCCGCTCGCCGCGGCGCAGGGTGCCGTAGACGGCGACCATGGGCCGGTCCTCCGCGTCGGTGGTGGCGGCGGCGCGAGCCGTTCGGACGGGCGCGGTCCGGAAGCCGGCGATCACGTCCGCCAGAGCCCGGATCCCGTCGTCGATCCGGTCCTCGTCGATGGCGCCGTAGCCGAAGAGAAGCCCGCCGGGCCCGGGCGCGACGCGCCGGGTCGAGACGCCGGCGACGGCGATCCCCGCCCGGTCCGCGGCGGCGAGGATCCCGGTCTCCGCGCCCTCGAGGTCGGGCGGCAGCCAGGCCGGCAGATGCAGCCCGGCCGAGATGCCGGTCGGGGTCAGATCAGGCAGGTGCCGGGAGAGCGCGCCCAGCAGGGCATCGCGGCGGCCGCGATAGATCGGCCGCATCCGGCGAAGGTGGTGGTCGAGCTCGCCGCGCTCCAGCAGGTCGGCCAGCGCCAGCTGGTCGAAGGCGGCCGAGCCCATGTCGGCGGCCTCCTTGGCGGCGCGGATCGGCTCGACGAATCGCTCCGGCACGACGAGCCAGCCCAGTCGCAGCCCCGGGGCGAGAACCTTGCTCGCCGAGCCGGCGTAGACGACCCGGTCGGGCCGGAGCCCCTGGAGCGCGCCGATCGGCTGCCGGTCGTAGCGGAACTCCGCGTCGTAGTCGTCCTCGACGATCACCGCTCCGTGCCGCTCCGCCCAGGCGACGAGGGCGGAGCGTCGTCCGGCGGAGAGCGTCGCCCCGGTCGGGTACTGGTGGATGGCCGTGACCACGACCGCATCCGCGCCGGAGGCGACGAGGCGGTCGACCGCGAGCCCGTCGTCGTCGACCGGAATGGCGACCCAGCGCAGGCCGGCCGCCTCGATCGTCGCCCGGTACTCCGGGTCCGACGGGTCCTCGACCGCAACGACCCGGGATCCACCCGAAGCGAGGACGCGCATCGTCAGGGCGAGCCCCTGGGCGAACCCGTTCGAGATCACGACCCTCGATGGATCCGCGACCGTCCCGCGGACCCGGTTGAGGTAGGTCGCCAGGGCCGCTCGCAGCTCCGACACGCCGTGCCCGCCGCCGTACGTGAGCCGCTCGGCCGGTGCCGCGGCGAGCACCCGCCGCAGGGACCGGAGCCAGGCCGCGCGGGGGAACTCGCGGACCTCCGGCCGGCCGGGCCGGAAGTCGAAGGCATAGGTCCGCGTCTCGGTGGGCGACGGCCCGGCAGCGGGCGCCACGGCAGTCGCCGCGACCCGCGTCGAACCGCCAGGCTGGCTGGCGACGTATCCCTCCGCGACGAGCTGCTCATACGTCTCCACGACGATGCCGCGGGAGACACCAAGCTGCGACGCGAGCGCTCGGCTCGACGGCAGGATTCTGCCGGCCTCGAGCCGCCCGTCACGGATCGCGTCGCGCATCTCGCGTTCCAGCTGACGATGCAGTGGCTTCGGGCCGTCCCGATCCAGCGCGACGAGCAGCTCCAGGCTCGAACTGGTCTTCGATCTTGGCATCAAACCGGACCTTAGCAGGGGACCGGTCGCGAGGGATGATCGCCTCGCGCACCGGAACGAACGGTCCGCCGTCAACCACGGATCGGCCGGCGCTTCTGCGCCGGAGCTCGAAGGAGAACCTCGCAATGGATGCCCTCATCACGGTGTTCGCGATCGTCGCGGCGCTGTTCGTGCTCGACATCGCCGCCGTCCTCTTCGGAGCCGACAGCCGCGACGATTTCGGCGACGATGCCTTCCGCACGACGGTGAGCTGACCCGCCCGCCGGCGCCCGGAAGGTCGGGCACACGCGAAAAATGTCGAGCAGCCCGAGGAGATCGATGACCAGCTGGGCCGACCTCGAAGCCGCCGCTCCCGACCTCGCCGCGGCCGGACGCCGCCTCCTGACCCGGTCGGGGATCGGCGAGGGGCTGCTCGCGACGATCCGGCCGGACGAGCCGCCGCGGATCCATCCCGTCTACGCGGAGATCGTCGACGGCCGGCTGCTGACCTTCGTCCAGCCGCGGTCGGCGAAGGTGAAGGACCTCGAGGCGGATCCGCGGTACGCGCTCCACCTTCACGTGGACCCGGCGGCGCCCGACGAGTTCCTCGTCCGCGGCCGCGCTCGCCGCGTCGACGACCCGGCCATCGTCGCGGCGGCCCACGCGGCGTGGGCGTTCGACGGCACGGGCTATCCGCTCTACGAGCTCGAGATCGAGCACGCCCTGCTCGGGCGGCGCCCCACGGCCGAGGACTGGCCACCGGTCTACACGTCCTGGCGCCCGCCTGCGGGCTGAGCGACGGGGTCAGCCGCCGGGACGCGGGTCAGCCGGTCGCCGGCCCGTAGTCGTCGGCGAAGTCCCAGGCCCGGATCCGGCCGGGAAGCACCCGGATCAGGAGGCCGTCGGGAAAGCCTCGAGCGATCTGTTCGGCGGCGTCGGCGCCGACATACCGGGCGCTGATCCGGCGGATCGCCGCGTCGTAGCCGTCCCGCGTGAGCTCCGCCCGGCCGGTCACCTCCAGCCCGCGGTATGGCAGGTCCGACTCGGCGATGACGACGGTCGTTCGCGGGTCGGCCGCGAGATGGCGGGCCTTCCCGTCCTCGGGACCGCCGACCCAGATCACCACCGCATCGCCATCCCACTCGAACCAGACCGGCGACAGCATCGTCGTCTCGTCCCGCCGGCGCGTCGCGAGGACCGCCAGGATCGGGCGCTCGAGGAGGTCGCCGAGATCGCCCGGCGCCAGGTTCGTCCGCATCGGGTCGCTCAGGCGCTCGCGGCCGCCGCGACGATCGCAGCCGCCAGCTCGTCGACGTCGGCGTCCGTCGCCGGCGTCGCGATCGCGCCCATGCCACGTGGCGCGAGATAGAACCCGGCGAGGAGGAGCCGGACGAAGAGGTCGGCGGCGCCGGTCCCCGTCGCGACAGCCGAAGGCGCCGTCGTTCCGCCGAGCCGGACCTGGAACAGCGAGGCGGCGATGTCCACCTGGACATCGGCGCGGGTCGCCGCTGCCCGTGCGGCCAAGCCGTCCCGGAGCCGGATGGCCCGGGCCGCAAGCTCGTCGTAGACCGGAGGCGTCAGCTCCGCGAGCGTCGCGAGGCCGGCCGCCGCACCGACCGGGTTCCCGTTGAACGTGCCGCCGTGGGTCAGCGCGCCGGGCCGCCGGGCGTCGAAGCGGTCGAGGATCGCCGCCGATCCCCCGAAGGCCGCAAGCGGATACCCGCCGCCGATGATCTTGCCGAGGGTCGTCAGGTCCGGCCGGACGCCGGCGAGGGACTGGGCGCCGCCGGGCGCCGCCCGGAACGCGATCACCTCGTCGAAGATCAGCAGCGCGCCATGGCGGTCGCAGATCGCCCGGAGGTGGCGGAGGAGCTCGGGCGAGGCCGCGCGGACGCCGCCCGCGCCCTGGATCGGCTCGATGACGATCGCGGCGAGCTCGTCCTCCTGTCCGGCGAGCGCCCGGTCGACTCCTTCGGGGTCGTCCCAGGGCAGGGTGATCACGAGGTCGCCGACCGCGGCGGGCACGCCCGGCGACGTCGCGACGACCGTGTCGTGGGTCCCGTGGTAGGCCCGCTCGAAGATCGCCACGCGGGACCGGCCGGTCACGGCCCGGGCGGCGCGGATCGCGAACATCGTCGCCTCGGTCCCGGAGTTCGTGAAGCGGACCCGCTCGACGGAGTCGATCCGCCGGACGAGCTCCTCGGCGAGGGCGATCTCGAGCTCGCTCGGCGCGCCGAACGCGGAGCCCTTCCGGACCTGCGTCTCGACCGCCTCGACCACCGCCGGGTGGGCGTGGCCGAGAATCAGGGACGTGTAGTTCCCGAGGAAGTCGCGGTAGTCGTTGCCGTCGACGTCCCTGACGTGGATCCCGCTGCCGCCCGCGAGATACGGCGGATACGGCGGCGCGAAGACCGTCGTCCGGGTCGAGCCACCCGGCAGGACCGCGGTCGCCCGCTCGAAGAGGGCGGCCGATCGCGGCGTGCGCCGGCGCCATGTCTCGTGGAGGTCGGCGGAGGTGGTCGACTCGGCGATCGCCATGCGCGGATGGTCGCACAGAGCCGGGCGGCTGCCCGCGCCGATCGACCCCGCGGGGGCCGCCTCAGGCGACCCGCCCGCCGTCCTGCCAGACCTGGTCGATGCGTTCGCGCATCCCGGCGAAGTCGTAGGGATCGCCCTCGAGGACGACGAGGTCCGCGCGCTTGCCGGGCTCGATCGTCCCGACCTCGCCGTCGACGCCGAGGAGCTGGGCGGCGCTTCGCGTCGTGGCTTCGAGCACTGCCGCCGGCTTCATCCCGCCGGCCGCCATCAGCTCCAGCTCGCGCAGGTTCTGCCCGTGTGGCGCGACCCCACTGTCGGTGCCCATCGCGATCCGGACGCCGGCCTCGACCGCGGTCCGGAACGCCGCCCGGTGGATGTCGAGGGTGAGTCGGGCCTTCTCCACGACCGCGGGCGGCAGGCTCACCCCGGCGTCGACGGCGTCGAGGACGCCCCGCGGGGCGACGAGCGTGGGCACCATCCAGGTGCCGTGACGGAGCATCAGCTCGATCCCCTCGTCGTCGAGGAAGATCCCGTGCTCGATCGAGCGGATCCCGGCGCGGACCGCGTTCTTGATCCCGTCCGCTCCCTGGGCGTGAGCCATGACGAAGATCCCGGCCGCGGTCGCCTCCTCGACGAGCGCCTCGAGCTCGGCCGGCCGGAAGTGGGCATGGCGCGGGTCGTCCCGTGGCGAGAGGACGCCGCCGGATGTGGCGACCTTGATGACGTCGGCGCCCATCCGGCGCAGCTCGCGGACCTTCTGCCGGACCGCGTCGGGCCCGTCGACGATGCCCGACGGGCGGCCGGGATGGCTGACCAGCAGGGGCACGACGCCGCCGGACGGATACCAGTCGTCGCCGTGGCCGCCGGTCTGGCTGAGCATCGCGATCGAGATCTGCATCCGCGGGCCGACGATCATCCCGCGCTCGAGAGCCGTCCGGATCCCGAGGTCCGCCCCGCCGGCATCGCGGACCGAGGTGATCCCGGTCTCGAGCGTCTTGCGGAGGTTCGCCTGCGCCTCGAAGAACTGGATCGAGAACGGCTCCTGGACG
>DATBPR010000462.1:0-4031 GCA_036561285.1 Candidatus Limnocylindrales bacterium
TCCGGATCTGCTGCCGGCCGTTGATCACCCGGCTCGCGAGGAAGTCGCGCATGTTCCGCGTCTCGGGCGCGGAGAAGGCCTTCGGTCCCATGTATGTGATCGCGAGCGGGTTCTTGCTCGTGCGTCCCTCGGCGATGCCCCAGCGGTAGCCGAAGTTCCGGTTCAGGTCCGTCCCGATCGCGGTCGTGCCCGGCGTCGGCTGGCGGTTCTTCCGCCAGAAGTGGAAGTGGCCGCCTGCGATGTCGGCCTCGGCCCCGTCCGGGTTCACCGCGAGGACGATCCAGATCTCGCGCGTGTTCACGATGTTCGTGATCCGGGCGTCGTGACCGTAGCCGTCGACGAGCCAGTGCATGATCCGGAGGGTCATCTCGAGACCCATGTGCTCGTCGGCGTGGGTCAGGCCGTCGAACAGGACTTCGGGCTCGTTCTCGTCGACGGTGACGTTGTCCGAGATCTTGACAGCCCACATGTTCCGGCCCTGGTAGGTCTTGCCGATCGAGAACCGCTCGACGATGTCCGGGTGGGCGGCCGCGACGGCGGCCACGTCGGCCGTCATCTCGGCGTACGTGTGGTAGCCCTCCCAGCCCTTCGGGAAGTCGGCCGCGGCCGCCGACGCCGGCATGGCGAGCGGGGCGAGGCTGCCGAGGAGGACGACGAGGAGGCCGGCGAAGCCGGCCGCACGGGGGGCGCGTCGGGATCCGGTCATGCGCTGAGAATGACGCCCCGACGCAACCGGCGCCAACCCGGACCTTCGACCGGGGACCCGACGGCGCCGGCCCGCGGCCCGTTCCGGCGCGGCCATTCGTTCGCGGCCCCCGCTAGACTGGCCGCAACGTCCCGCGGCGCCCGTGCCGGCAGCCGCAACCGCCCGAAGTTGCCCCGAGGTTCCCGACCGATGACGACCGAGTCGCAGCCGCGTCTCAAGATCACCTACGCCACCCTCCGCGCCGACAACGAGGACCTCCAGGCCGCCTACGAGGCCGGGCTCGAGCGGGCGAAGGCCCGGCTGGGCCAGGGCCACCGGAACTTCATCGACGGCAGGGAGCGCGACGGCGACGGCACGTTCGAGGTCCGCTCGCCCATCGACACCGACATCCTCCTCGGGACCTTCGCCAAGGGCACCCGCAAGGACGTCCAGGAAGCCGTCGCGGCCGCGCGGCGGGCGCAGCCGGCCTGGTTCCGGCTCGGCTGGGAGCGCCGCCTGGAGATCCTCCGCCGCGCGGCGGAGCTGATCTCGGAGCGCCAGATGGAGTACGCCGGGCTGATGGCGATCGAGGTCGGCAAGACCCGGCTCGAGGCCCTCGGCGAGGTCGAGGAGGCGGCCGACCTGATCCGCTACTACGCGACGACGGCCGAGGACAACGCGTTCTACGACCATCCGATGGACAACCTCGGCGACGCGGCCGTCCACACCCGGACGATCCTTCGGCCGCACGGCGTGTTCGCGGTGATCAGCCCGTTCAACTTCCCGATGGCGCTGGCCGTGGGGCCGTCCGCGGCGGCGATGATGGCCGGCAACACGGTCGTCTTCAAGCCGGCCAGCGCCGGGGCGATGACCGCGATCGCGATCCTCGAGGCGTATCGCGACGCCGGGGTGCCGGACGGGGTGTTCAACCTCGTCATGGGCCCCGGCGACAGCGTCGGCGACGAGCTCCAGCGCCATCCGGGGATCGACGGGATCGTCTTCACGGGCTCCTACGACGTGGGGTTCGAGCTGTTCCGCCGGTTCTCGACGCACTTCCCGCGGCCGTGCATCGTCGAGATGGGCGGCAAGAACCCGGCCATCGTCCTCCGCTCGGCGGACCTCGAGGAGGCGGCCGAGGGGATCATGCGCAGCGCCTTCGGGTTCGGCGGCCAGAAGTGCTCCGCGAACAGCCGGGTCTATGTCGAGCAGCCGGTTCACGACGAGCTGATCCGCCTGCTGGTCGAGAAGACGGAGAAGCTCGCGGTCGGCGATCCGCTGCCGCGGCCGGCGTTCCTCGGGCCGGTGATCGACCAGCGCGCGGTCGACCGCCACCAGCAGGCGGTCGCCGACGCGCGGCGTGACGGGACGGTGTTCACCGGCGGCGAGCACCTCACCGACGGCGATCTTGCGCGCGGCTTCTATGTCGAGCCAACGGTCGTCGGCAAGCTGCCCGCGAACCATCGCCTGTTCCAGGAGGAGATCTTCGCGCCGTTCACCGCGGTCCACGCCGTCGACTCGCTCGACGAGGCGATCCGGCTCGCGAACGAGAACGTCTACGGGCTGACCGCGGGCGTCTACTCGAACGATCCGGACGAGGTCCAGCGCTTCCTCGACGAGATCGAGGCGGGCGTGCTGTACGTCAACCGGCGGGCCGGGGCGACGACGGGCGCGTGGCCGGGCGTCCAGGCGTTCGGCGGCTGGAAGGGCAGCGGCTCGACCGGCAAGGCCGGGCTCTCGATGTACTACGTCGCCCAGTTCCTGCGCGAGCAGAGCCACACGGTCGTCGACTAGGCTCGGCCCGCCGCCCGCCGCGGGCGCGTCGGCCGGACCGGCGACGCCCCACCGCCCGATGAGCGCGCTCGCCGCCTATCGGGCGCTCCTCGCCAATCGACCGCTGTCGCTGCTGCTCGGCGGAGAGTTCGTCAGCGCCATCGGCGACTGGCTGTACATGGTTGCGATCCTCATCGTGATCTACCGGGAGACGAACGACCCCGTGATCGTGGGCCTCTTCGGCGCGCTGCGGGCCCTGCCGTACGTCATCCTCTCGATCCCGGCCGGGTACCTCGCCGACCGCGTGGACCGGCGGCTCGTCCTGCTCGGCACGGACGTCTTCCGCGGCCTGTGCATGCTCGTGATGGCCTGGATCGTCGCGACGGACGGACCGGTCGCGCTGCTCGTCCTGCTGGCGGTGCTCGCGACCTGCAGCTCGACGTTCTTCTACCCGGCCATCGGGGCGTACATCCCGAACCTCGTCCGCGACGAGCGCGAGCTCGGCCCGGCGAACAGCCTCTGGGCGACGCTCGACAACCTCGGCTACATCATCGGACCGGCGCTGGGTGGAATCCTCGTCGCGGTCGGCGGTGCGGTCTTCGCGTTCCTCGCCAACGCGGCGACGTTCCTCGTGATTGTCGCGGTCCTCTGGCGGTTGCCACCCTCATCGAACGTGGCGCACGCCGCGGAGCCCGTCGCGTCGCCGGTCGCCGGCCCGGACCCCGGGCTCGTCAGGGACCCGCAGCCGGCCCTCGTTGCCGTTGGGGACCCCGAGTCTGCCGCGCCGATCGCGCGGCCATCTCCACGGATCCCCCTCGCCCCGATCGGCGGGCTCCTTCTCGTCGCCGCGGTGCTCTACGCGTTCGACGGCGGGCTCGGGATCCTCACCGTGGTCCTGGCCACGGACGTCCTCGGCGCGGGCGAGGCCGCGACCGGCTTCCTCACGGCCGCGGTCGGAATCGGCGGCGTGATCGGCGGGATCGTCTCGGGCGGGCTGCTGCTGCGGCGCCGGCTCGGGCCGCCGCTCCTGATCGGCGCCGTCGTCGGGGCGGCCGCCCTGGTCCTGCTCAGCAACGCCACGGTCCTGGCGGCCGCGATGGTCGGGCTCGGGATGTATGCGTTCGGCTACTTCCTCGTCGACGTCGTCGTGACGACCCTCCTCCAGCGCGTCCTCCCGGATGCCGCCCGCGGCCGTGGCGTCGGGCTGCTGATGACCGTCGGGACGCTCGGCGAGGTCGTCGGCTCGCTGGCCCTTCCGGTCCTCGTGAGCACGCTCGGGACCGCCATCCTCGCTCCGGCCAGCCTGATCCTCGTCGGTGCCGCGATCGTCGGCCTTCGGCTGATCGGGCCGGCTGCGACGCGGGCGCCGACGGAGGCGGAGGCGACCCTGATCCGCGTCGTCCGGAACCCGCTCTTCTCCGGGATCGGCGCGCCGGCGATCGAGCGGGCGCTCGGCAGGCTCCGGACGCTCCCGATCGCGGCGGGACAGGTCGTCGTCCACCAGGGCGAGCCCGCGGACCAGTTCTACCTCGTCCAGGGCGGGACGTTCGCGGTTACGCAGCGTGACACCGGTGGC
>DATBPR010000463.1:0-8192 GCA_036561285.1 Candidatus Limnocylindrales bacterium
CTCGATCTGCCCGTCATCGTCGGGCGCCGCCACGATCTCCGTCTGATGAGTCCGGATCGTCCAGCTCGCGGCGGTCGTCGCCGGGCCGTAGCCGAAGCGGCCATAGATCGGGTACTCGGTCGCGAAGAGGATCGCGATCGCCTCACCGCGATCCCGGGCCGCGGCGTGCTCGGCGGCCACCAGACGGCCCAGGATCCCGCGCCGGCGATGGGTCGGAGCGACCGTCACGCCCGTCACCGACGCCGCCGGAAGCTCGGAGCAGCCCGGGACGGTGAGCCGGCCGGCAAAGCTCCGGAACGTCCCGACGATCCGGTCGCCTTCGAATGCGGCCCACACGCGGCCCAGGTCCCAGTGCCGCCGGACGTCGTTCGCGATCCCCGCCACGTCGGGGCGATCGAGGAAGCCCGTGCTCACCGCGTCGACGTAGGCGGTCAGCTCGTCGTCCCGGATGGGGCGCACCAGGGTCGGCATCGGCGCGGACAATAGCAGAGGCGAGGGAGCCCTCATCGTTGCCCGCAGAGGAGGCCGTCGTGACGGAAGCCGAGCCGGAGGTCTATCGCAGCCCGATCAACCAGCAGATGGCCGCGGCGGCCGACCCGATCGGGGAGCGGATCGCCGACCGGCTGACCGGGTTCATGGGGAGCTGGCGGTTCATCGTGATCCAGACGGTGATCGTCACCATCTGGCTGCTCGGGAACATCTGGATCCTGAGCAAGCCGTTCGACCCTTACCCCTTCATCCTCCTGAACCTCGCCTTCTCGACCCAGGCCGCCTACGCCGCGCCCCTGATCCTGCTGGCCGGGAACCGATCGGCGTTGCGCGACCGGCTGACGCTCGAGCATGCCGCCGCCGAGGCGGACATCGAGGACGCCCAGAACCTCGAGCTGCTCGACGGCAACCGGAAGATCCTGGAGCACATCGACACGCTGGAGCACCGGATCCTCGACCTCGAGAAATCGATCCTCGACGCCGTGAAGGGCGGCCAGACTCCGGGCTGACGGGCGCCCGCGGCCAGGACCCTTGGTCGTGATGGCAATAGCCGCATCACCGGATGTCGGGCTGCCTCCGACCCGGCCGAATGATGCGGCTAGCACCATCGAAGGGAATACCCTTCGCCCGGTGAGGCCCGGACACGCAAAGCGGCCGGCCCGTCGGTGGACGGACCGGCCGTGTGCGGCGGTTGGAGGCGAGGGTCGGTGCCTCAGCTCCCGACCGGCCGCTCGATCGTCGACTTCGTGTCGGCCGCGACGCTCTGGCCGAGCTCCGCGAAGGTGTCCGGCCACGACTCCTCCTCCGCCGTCGGGCGATCGACGGACGGGTTCGGCAGGAGGCTGGCGAGGTCCTGGTCGTCGTCATAGCGAACGAGATCGGTCGTCTGGCGGGTGACCTTGCGCCACGTCCGATCGGCCGACTCGCGGACGCGGAGCGCGGCGGTCGGCGAGGTGATCAGCCACCAGGCCGCCGCGATCGCCGCGCTGACCGCGAGGAACGCGGCAATTGGGAGGATCGGATTGGTCCGCTGCCGCGGCAGCCGATCCTCGACGGCCTTCGGCAGATCCACGTCCTTCAGCCGGCGCTCGACCGATTTCTGGGCCTTGGCGAGATCGACCTTCGGCAGGTCCACCTTCGACAGGTCGACGTCGGGCATCTCGACCTTCTTCGGCATCCGATCGTTGAGCGCCGCCTGGATGTCGCGGCGGTTCATGTCGCGGAGCCCCTCCGGCAGCTTGACGTCCGGAAGCTTGACCTCCGGCAGGGTGATGTCGGGCATTGGCGTGTCTCCTCGGGAACGGGTGACCACCACCATGCCGGTGCCGTGGTTCACGGCCCGACCCGCGCGGGACCGGCCGGGTTGCAGGTGCATCGCAGCCGCGGCGCGCCCGATACGATTCCGGTCATGGCCGTCCGACAGAGCGCCGGGATCCTCCTCTTCCGCCGATCGCGCACCTCCGACGCCGGCGACGTCGAGGTCCTGCTCGCCCACCCCGGCGGACCGTTCTTCATGAACAAGGACGACGGCTGCTGGTCGATCCCGAAGGGCGAGCCCGACGCGGGCGAGGATGATTTGCTGGCCGTCGCACGGCGGGAGTTCGCCGAGGAGGTCGGGTCCGAGCCGCCCCAGGCCGGTCCGGACGGCTCGCCGGCGGTGGCGCTCGGGACGATCGTCCAGAAGGGCGGCAAGGTCGTCCATGCGTGGGCCGTCGAAGGCGATCTCGACCCGGCCCTGTCCGTCTCGAACACGTTCGAGCTGGAGTGGCCGCCCCGGAGCGGGCAACGGAAGATGTTCCCCGAGATCGACCGCGTCGGCTGGTTCGGGCCGGAAGACGCACGGCGGCGCCTGAAGGCGACGCAGACGCCGTTCGTCGACCGGCTGGTGGCGCTCCTGGCCGGCGACCCGACGCCCGACGATGGCCCGATCACGACCGCCAAACCTGACGGGGCCTGACCGATCGACGGCCCATCATGGGTCGCATGCCACCTGCGACGATCGCCGAGCCCGCCGACGCCCCGGCGCCGGCGATGACCAGCCTGCCCGCCGCTCCCGAGGAGGCGCCGGCCGCGCCCGGCGTCGCGACCCGCGAGATCTCCCGGGCGACCGCCCGGCGCTACCTCGCCCACCATCACTTCCTGGCACCGCCGCGATCCCTGCCGCCCGGCGCCGACGGCATCCTCGCGGTGTTCGACCGGCTCGGCTCGATCCAGTTCGACCCGATCGACGTCGCCGGCCGCAACCACGATCTCGTCCTGCTGTCGCGCGTCCCGGGCTACCGGCGGGAGCAGGCGGACGCGCTGCTCTACGAGACGCGGGCGCTGTACGAGACCTATAACAAGGGCCTCTCGCTCGTGCCGACCGCGGAGCTGCCGTGGTACCGCGTCACGTGGGACCGGGTGCGGCGGCAGCACGAGGGCGGCACGTTCGACGAGCACGCCGGTCTCGTCGAGGAGCTCCTGACCCGGATCCGCGACGGTGGCCCGATGTCCTCGACCGACGTCGAGCCCCGGGCGGCGATCGACTGGTACTGGCGCCCGACGAACCAGGTCCGGGCCATTCTCGAGGCCCTCGGAGAGGCAGGGATCCTCGGGCTGGCCCGCCGGGACGGGAACCGTCGCGTCTACGACCTCGTCGAGCGGCTCTTCCCCGCCGCAGTCCTCGAGCGGCGGGTTCCCGTCCGGGACCAGTTCCGGCACAAGCTGCTGTCCCGCTACCGGGCGCACGGGCTGCTCGGGACGACCGGGAGCGCGGAGCTCTGGTTGGGCTCGGTGCCGTGGGCCGAGACCGGCCACGAGGACGGGCTGCCCCCGAAGTCCGCCGGCCGTCGCGTCCTGGTCGCCGAGCTGGTCGACCGCGGCGCCCTCGTGCCCGTCGCGGTGGAGGGGGTTCGCGGGCTGCGCTACGTGCCGGCCACCGAGATTGCCCGGCTGAACGCTGCGGAACGCGAGGTCCGGCGGTCGGCGCCGGTCGCCACCCCGGGGGTTGCCTTCCTGGCTGCCCTCGACCCGCTCGCCTGGGACCGCGATCTCCTCCGGAGCCTGTTCGACTTCGACTACCTGTGGGAGGTCTACGTCCCCGCCGCGAAGCGCCGCTGGGGCTACTACGTCCTCCCGATCCACTTCGGCGACCGGCTCGTCGGCCGGATCGAGCCACGCCTCGAACGGAAGGGCGACACGCTCCGGGTCGCCGGGCTGTGGTGGGAGGACGGCTTCGATCCCCTCGCGGAGCCCGGGTTCGTCGAGGCGTTCAGCTCAGCGCTGGACGCCCATCGGGCGTTCGGCGGGGTGCACCGGCTGGCCTGGCCGCGGACGACCCGTCACCGGGAGCTCGGGAAGCAGGTTCGGGCGCGCCTGAACGGCGGGCCCGCGGGGAGCTAGCGGAGGTCGACGACGCGCGACACCCAGGTGCCGCGATTGCCCTTCTTGTCGACGGCCGAGATCCGGAACTCCGTGCGATGCCCGACGCTGACCGTGAACGTGGCGGCTGTCAGCGTCGTTGCCGACCACGTGCGCGTCCAGGCGCCACCGTCGATGCGGCGCTCGACCGTGAAATAGTGGAACCCGGCCGTCAGCACCTGGAGGCGAATGTCGGCCCCGGTCCACGAGATCCGGGCTCGTCGTGTCGAGCTCGTCGGGCCGGTCGTGACCTTCGCCGAGCCGACGGCCGCCTTGGCGCCGGTCCGGTCCGGGCCCTTCATGAACACGGCGGTCCAGTAGTTGCGCCCGTTCGACGCGACCGCCAACCCGACGCCGACGTAGTTGTAGCTCGACGACAGGATGATCGCGCGATGACCGGCGGAGTTCATCCACTGGCTGTTCGCGACGGACGTCGTCTGGCCGATCGAGTACGTGTCCCAGGCGATGTTCTCGCCCGCCGCGTACCACGCGATGCCGTCGCCACCGAGGATGTCGAAGATGTTCCGGCCGTCGGGCTGGGTGTGGCTGAAATAGCCCTTCGCCGCCATGTCCGCCGAGCGGGCGCGGGCGATCGCCATCAGTCGCGTATCCGTCCGGGCGGCGACGAGGCCGTGGGCCGACCGGTCCCTGGTCAGGAGCGACAGCATCGTGGATTCGTTCGCCGAGATCGTCGCACTGCTCGCGACGTCGACGGCGGATACGGTCGCCGGACCAACGATCCCGAGCGCGAGAAGACCCGCGGCGAGAACGGCGAGCAGGCGTGGGCGGAGCGCAGCAGCGTTCAAGGCCATGCCGAAAACCATCTCCGACCCGACGCGTCACGAACATGGGTCACGCGTCAGGGAGTGCTGGGGCACTTTGGTCGGACCAGCCTACTACGGCATCCGACGGAGCGTCGGCTCCGTCCCGCACCACACCCCGGCGGACCCCACCCGACCCATCGGCCGACCTGTGGGACCATCGTCCCGATCCACCCTGCAAGGTCGCGACCAGCGCAGGGTGACCGGCGCCCCGGAGCCGGACCGCGACGACGAGACACGGACCCGGACGACGACCCGGGAGGAGGCAGCCATGGCCACGACCCGACGCGCAACCGCCACCTGGGCCGGTGACCTGCCGACCGGACGCGGCACGGTCACCGCCGCGACGACCGGCATCTTCCGCGACCAGCCGACGACCTGGGCCTCGCGGACGGAGGAGCCCGAGGGTGTCACCTCGCCGGAGGAGCTGCTGGCGGCGGCCCATGCGTCCTGCTTCTCGATGGCCTGCTCGAACATCCTCGCCAAGGCCGGGACGCCGGTCGACCGCCTCGAGGTCGAGGTCAGCGTGACCGCCGACCGCCTCGATGCCGGCTGGACGGTGGTCTCGGCGGCGATCGCCGTCCGCGGCCGCGTGCCGGGCGCGACCCAGGAATCGTTCGCCGACGCCGCGAACCAGGCCAAGGACGGCTGCCCGATCTCGCGGGCGCTCCAGGGCAACGTCGAGATCAGCGTGGACGCGACGCTCGAAGGCTGAGCTCCCACCCCGTGCCGGCAGGCCGCTGCTAGGCGATCGTCAGCAGCCGCCGCGGGTTGTCGACGGTGATGGTCCGGATCTCGTCGTCCGACACGCCCGCGGTGCGGAGCCGCGGAAGGAACGTCTCGGCGAGGTAGGTGTAGCCGTTGCCGCCGTACCGGCGCAGCTGGCTGTCGTTGCAGACGTCCTGTGACAGCAGGATCCGCTCGACGTGACCGCGGGCGAGCAGCTCGCGGAGGTTCTCGACGATCCGCCCTTCGCCATGTCGCTCGAGCGGCGTGAAGGCCATCCCGAGGAAGTCGAACTCGACCGTCGCGCCACGTTCGACGATTGCCAGGTGGTAGTCGAGCGACGGGTTCGAATCGGCGTGGCCGATGACAACCCGCGTCAGGTCGGCGCCCTCGGCCTCGAAGATCGTGAGCTGGTCGAGCCCGACGGTCGACTGGACGGCGTGGGTCGTGATCGCCAGGCCGGTCCGACGGGCGGCCCGAGCGGCGGCCCGGTGGACACGCTCCTCCTGGGCGCTCAGCCAGGGCTTGTCCGTCCCGATCTCCCCGATGATCCCGGCCCGGATTCCGGTCCTGGCGACACCCTCGGTCGCGTCGCGGACGATCTCGTCGGCCAGTTCGTCGACGCTCCGCCGGTCGATCAGCGCCTCCGGGGGATAGTGCGCCCCGCGGTACCAGCCGGAGCCCATCACCACCTGGAGACCTGTCGCTCGGGCCAGTCCGGCGAGCCATCGCGGGTCCCGGCCGACCCCGTCGAGGGTCAGGTCGACGACCGTCCCGCCGCCGGCCGATCGGAAGGCCGCGAGCTCCTCGACGATGACCGGCTGGTCGCTGCGGAGCTCCCAGTAGTCCCAGCGATTCGGGATGTGCCACAGGGCGATCGCCGTGTGCTCGTGGGGCAGGACCCAGCCGAGGTCGGCCGGATCGACGTCGCCGAGGACGGTCTGGACGCGGGACATCGACTCTCCTGGATTGGCTGCAGGCTCAAGCGTAATTCCCGGGACGCCGGGCACGGGCGGTCCGCCGCCGAGCCCGCCGGATCGTAGACTCGCCACCGTGCGGCGCACGGCCGCGGCCGTCCATCGGCCGGCCGGCGTCGCGGGAGGTTGAGGACGGATGAGCGACCGACAGGTCCCGGCGGACGGCCCGGTCCGCGTCTACGGCTGGTCGTGGGGACCGGACGAGCAGCGCCGGCCTGGGCTGCCGTGGATCGGCGTGTTCCTCATCGTGTTCGGCGGCCTGCTGCTCGTCGAGACGCTGCTGCCGGACTACCAGAGCCTCGGCGACGTCGTCGTCCTCGCGGCTGGTCTCGCCTCCCTCGTCGTCTGGGCCATCCGACGCACGACGATCCCCCTCTACGCCGGGGCCTTCCTGACCGCGCTCGCGCTGCCCGGCACGATCGAGGCGCTCGGCGTGCCGCTCGGACCGGGCTGGGGCACGTTCTTCTTCAGCCTCGCGTTCCTGTTCATCGCGGCGGTCCGCGCCTGGCGCGGTGGCGGCTTCGGCTGGCAAGCCCTGTATGGCGGGATCCTGCTCGTGATCGCGCTCTCGGAGATCCTCCGGCCCGACCTCGCGGGGATCGCCTGGCCGCTGATCCTCGTCGGGATCGGCGCGCTGTTGCTGATCCGGGGGTCGAACCGGCCCTGAGGCCCGCTCCGGCGGGCTCGGTCCCTCAGCCGCCGGCGCGGGCGGCGGTCGCCGTCTCGACCGCGCGGGCGACCGCGTCGGCGATCCGCCCCAGCTCCGCGTCCGTCACGACGAACGGCGGGCCGAGCAGGATGGTGTCGCCGTCGACTCCGTTCGCGTTGCCCGTGCCCGAATAAACGAGCACGCCCGCGTCGCGGGCCGCTCGGACCACCCGCTCCGTGACGCGCTCGGCGCGCGCGAACGGCCGGCGCGTCTCCCGGTCCGCGACGATCTCCACGCCGACCATCAGCCCCCGCCCGCGGATCTCGCCGAGGTGCGGATGCGGCGCGAGCCGCTCGTGGAGGAGATCCGCCAGCCGCTCGCCCTTGACCCGGCTCGCCTCGACCAGGTCCTCGTCCTCGAGGATCCGGAGGACCTCTCGCGCGACGACGGCGGCGCCCGGCGCGTGCGAGTAGGTGAAGCCGTGGACGAACCCGCCGGAGCCGGTGATGGCGTCGTGGATCTCGCCCGACGCCGCGGCGAACCCGAACGGCCAGTAGCCGCTCGTCGCCCCCTTGGCCGCGACGAGGATGTCGGCGGTCACGCCCCAGTGATCGAGGCCGAACCACGTCCCCGTCCGCCCGAAGCCCGTCATCACCTCGTCGGCGATGAGCAGCACGCCATGGCGGCGGCAGACCTCCGCGATCCGGGGCCAGTAGTCGTCCGGCGGGACGGCGGCCGCGAGCGTCGCGCCGACGATCGGCTCGGCGACGAAGGCGGCGACGGTGCCCGGCCCCTCCGCCTCGATCGCTCGCTCCAGCTCGGCGGCCAGATCGGCGCCGGACGCGAGCGCGTGCGCGGCCTCCTCGCCCGCCCGGTACGAATAGGGCGCGGAGACGTGCCGGAACCGCCCGAGCCACGGCTCGTACGGGCGTCGGAGCGGCGCGCGCCCGGACAGATCCAGCGCGCCGAGGGTGTTGCCGTGGTAGCTGCCCCAGCGGGCGATGACGACCGTCCGGTCCGCCTCGCCCCGGGCGAGGTGCCACGCCCGGGCCATCTTCAGCGCCGTCTCGATCGCCTCGGAGCCGCCGCTCACCGGGTAGATCGCCGGGTCGCGGACCGGCAGCCGCGGCC
>DATBPR010000464.1:0-8637 GCA_036561285.1 Candidatus Limnocylindrales bacterium
TCGCCCGGCTCGCGCCCACACGTAAGCCGCGGATACCTCTCGTCGGAGACGATGGTCCGATGGACGTCCTCGCCCGCGTGCCCGGTCGGGTGCTCGATCTCGCGTTTCCGGCCGTCTGCCCCGGGTGCCGGCGCGAAGGACCGCCGATCTGCGAGCGCTGCCTGCCCGCGCTCGACGCGCGACTGGAGCAGGCCGCGGGTGTCCCGATCGGCCTGCCGTCGGAGGTGCCGCCGCCGCTGCTCCAGCTCGAGTGGTGCGCGCCGTTCGGCGGCGTGGTGCGTCGGGCGCTCCACGAGCTGAAGTACGGTGGCGAGACGCGGCTCGCCCGGCCGCTCGGCGAGGCCGTCGCGCGGCGCTGGCGACGGGCAGGGGCGGGCGGCAATCTGCTCGTTCCGGTGCCGGTCCATGCGGAGCGGCGGCGCCGGCGCGGCTACGACCAGGCGGAGCTGATCGCGGCGGTCGCGGCCCGTGAGCTGAAGTTGCCGATGGCGCCCCTGCTCCGCCGCGAGCGATCGACGATCGCCCAGTTCGATCTGGACCGACGCCGGCGAGCCACGAACGTCGCCGGGGCGTTCGGGCTCGCGCCGGGTGGCGCCGAGGTGGCACGTCAGGTGGGGATCCGTGACGGCACGGGGCCCCTCGCCGGCTGGTGGGTCGTCCTCGTGGACGACGTGGTCACGACCGGGGCGACGCTGGCCGCGTGCGCCGAGCCCCTGCTCGCCGCGGGAGCGATCGGCGTCTCCGCCGTGACGGTCGCGCGCGAACGCTGAGCAGACTCCCGGCGTCGGACGACCGCGCCGGTCCGGCCGCCGGTCGGACCCGGGTGCCTGCCCGGCGTTCGCGGCTTGGACCCCGGTGTAGACTCGACCAGAACCCGACGGGGAGCCCGTCGATTGCCCCCGGACTGCCCGATGTCCACGCGAGGGAGGCCGCCGAGGCCTCTCGGGAGGTGACCGTGAGGACGATCGTCAAGGGCAAGAACCTCGACGTTCCCGACAACGTCCGCGCCTACACGGAGCGGAAGCTGTCCCGCCTGGAGCGGATGCTCGACGACCGGAGCGAGGCGCTGGTCGAGCTCTCGATCGAGCAGCACCGGAGCCACGAGCACTCCCACATCGTCGAGGTCACCCTGGTCATCGACGGCCACACGATCCGGACCCACGCGTCCGGGCCGACCCATCGCGCGGGCGTCGACGAGGTCGTCGACAAGCTCGAACGCCGTGCGGTCGACCATCGCGAGAAGCCCCGGGTCCGGGCCAGGCCCGACGAGGAGAAGACGATCCTCCGAAACCTCGCGGACGGGACCGCGGAGGCCACGCGCGAGCGCCGGGTCGTGAAGACGAAGCGCTTCGCGATCGAGCCGATGTTCGAGGAGGACGCGATCGCCCGAATGGAAGACCTCGGCCATCGGTTCTTCGTCTATGTCGATGCCGAGAGCGAGCGGGTCGAGATCCTCTACCGCCGCGACGACGGGGACCTGGGGCTGATCGAGCCCATCGTCGCCGGCGAGTACACGAAGGGTCGCGGCCACAGCGCGAACCGCTCGAACGGCCAGCACTGATCGCGATCCGTGGCCGCTGGGGCCGCTGTTCGCGTTCAGGCGCCGGAGACCGCGCCGCCGGGCTCAATCGGTCGCGTCCGGCGATAGATCCCGGCCTCGCGCGTCATCCAGCCGCCGTCGACGAGATACCGGCGGAGGGCGGCGACGTCCGGGTGGAGGAGGGCCAGCCGCATGTTGACCTCCTTCTCCTCGTACGGGCGGTCCTCGGGAAAGCAGCGGTCGAGGATTACGGGCAGGAGCAGGTCGCGCTTGCTCGGCTTGGCCGGGATCGAGACGAGGCGGCCGTCGCGGAAGAACGACCGGACGACCTTCTCCTCGGGGCTCAGGCGCCGCAACGGCTCCCCGCCGGGTGGCGAGTCCGGGTCGCGTGACTGGACCATCGTCAGGCGACCGTAGCAGATGCCCGCCCGCTAGGATGGCGGCGATGCTTCCCGACGGCCGGCGGCTCGGTGCTCACCTCCCGATCGCCGACGGGATGGTGAAGGCCGCAGATCGCGCGGCCGAGATCGGGGCGACCGCCCTCCAGGTCTTCAGCGACAACCCGACGGCCTGGCAGCGGCGGGCCGAGCCCTCGCCCGAGATCGCCGCGTTCCGCGAGGCCCTGGACGCCCACGACATTGCGCCGCTCGTCGTCCATGCCTCGTACCTGATCAACCTTGCGGGCGCCGACGACGTCCTGCGCGACCGATCGATCGAGCTGCTGGCGTCGGAGCTGGAGGCGGCCGAGCGCTTCGGCGCCCGGATCGTGAACGTCCACGCCGGGTCGCATGGCGGGAGCGGCGCCGAGACGGGGATCGCGCGCCTGGTCGACGGGATCGCCCGGGCGTTGGCGGCGGCGAGCGCGGGCGACCACGCGGCTGCGGCCGGCCGCGGGCGCGGGCCTGCGCCGATCGTCGCCGTCGAGAGCTCGTCGGGCGGCGGCTGGGGGATCGGCGTGAGCGTCGCGGAGTGGTCAGCGATCGCGCGAGCGGCCGATGCCGTGCCGGCGATCCGCGATCGGGTCGCGTTCTGCCTCGACACGGCCCACCTCTGGGGCGCCGGGATCGACGTCTCGCGGCCGGCCGCGATCGACGATCTCCTGGCGGCCTTCGACGGTGAGGTCGGCCTCGACCGTCTTGCCCTCGTCCATCTCAACGACACGAGGGCCGGGCTCGGGTCGCGGATGGATCGCCACGAGCACCTTGGCGCGGGCGAGATCGGCGCTGACGGGCTGGGTCACCTCCTCCGGCATCCCCGTCTCGGCGATGTGCCGATCATCCTCGAGACGCCGGGCATGGAGGAGGGCTACGACGCGATCAACCTGGCGCGGGCCAGAGCGCTCGCCAACGGCGACGCCCTGGAGCCATTGCCGCCGGAGGCGTTCGCTCTGGAGCCTCGACGATCGCGAACCCGCGCGTTCAAGGCGCCGGCCGCGGCGGCTGGAGCCGTCGCCGCGGCGACGGTCGGACGAACGTGAGCGACGCGGCCGTCGAGTCCTCGCCGGAGAAACCGCTCGCGCTCGAATCGGGCGCGGTCGTCGGCGGGCCGGACGCCGGCGCGGAGGCGGCCATCGAGACGAACTCGGTCGCGGCCGCCGCCCAGCCCGGCATCCTGGAAGGCCTCGGGATCGCCGGCCGCCTCGGCGTCTCCGAGCGGGCCGCGTTCTGGCTCGGCATCGCCGGGATCGTCGCGGTGGCCGCGCTCCTCCGCGTGGTCAACCTCTCGACTCGCGGGACCTGGGACGCCGACCAGGGCCACGACATGCTCGTGCTCCGCGACCTCGTCCAACGAGGACAGGTGCCGCTGCTGGGTCCGCCGACCTCGATCGGCGACTTCCATCACGGCGTCCTCTACTACTTCCTGCTGGCCCCGGCCGCGGCCATCTCCGGCGCCGACCCGCTCGGCGTCACCCTGGCCATCGCGCTTGCCGGCATCGCCGCGGTCGCCGTGACCGCGTGGCTCGGCCGGGCGATCGGCGGAACGACGGCCGGACTCGTCGCGGGCCTCCTGATGGCCGTCTCCGCGAGTGCCGTCGACGAATCGACCTTCATCTGGAACCCGAACCTGATCGCCCTGTCGAGCTCGATCGCCCTGGCGGCCGCGTGGCACGCCTGGCAGGCCCGCCGGCCGCGCTGGTGGATCGTTGCCGGCGCCGCCGCGGTCGTGACGGTGCACCTGCACGTCCTCGGGATCGTCCTGACGCCGGTGATCGCGGGCCTCCTCGTGGCGGATCTCGTGCGCCGTCGCCAGCTCGGCGATCCGGACGGGACGCCGGAGGTCGTGAGCGCGATCGGCTGGTGGATCGTCCTGGCGGTGGCCAGCTACGTGCCGCTCGCGATCCACGAGGCCCAGAGCGGCGCGTCAGAGCTGCGCGCCGCGGCGGCCTTCCTGCTGGGCGGCGGCGAGCCGGCCGCGACGTCGCTCCCCGCCCGGCTCCCGATCGTCGGCCTGCGCGTGCTCGGCTGGCCGCTCACTGGCCTGATCACGGCGGCGCCCATCGCCACCTTGCTGTCCACTACCCTCGTCGTGGTCCTTGCCGTCTGGCGCGGCTGGCTCGTCCGGCCGCGGACCGATTCGGCGGTCGACGAGCGGACCGGCATCCGCTGGCTCGGCCTCGGGCTCGCCTGGACGATCGCCGGCCTGGCCGTCGGCGCGTCGAGCCTCGCGACCGTCGTGCTCGGACTGCCGAACGACCACTACCACGCGTTCGCCGACCCGATGGTCTTCGTGGTCGCCGGGGTGGGGGTCGCGGCCCTCCTCCGGATGGCCCGATCCGCGGCGAGGACGGGTCCGGAGGCCGTCCTTCGGCGGGCGGCCGCGATCTCCGCGGCGGCGCTCGTCCTCGTGCTCGTCGGCTGGAACCTGCTCCACGAGCCGCCGGCCGTCGCGGCCGACGGCGGCTGGCCGGCGGCCCGGATCGCCGCGGTGCGGATCTTCGACGCGACGGGCGGCAAGCCGGTCACGCTCGAGAGCCTGCCCGCGGTGAAGTCCGCCGATGCCATCCGCTTCCCCCTGGAGCGGGTCGCGCCGGGGATCGTTGCCGACGCGGCGCCGTCGTCGGCACCGGGCGGGCCGGCCCGGGTGATCCTCTGCGATCAGCTGTTCCACGAGTCGATCGGCGCGGACTGCGGCGGCCCGGCCGAGGACGTCCTCGCGCGCCAGGCCACCACCGGAGCCGTCACGCCGCCCCTGATCGACCGCTTCGAGGCCGCCCCTGGCCGCTGGATCTCGATCTACGCCCCGGTGAGCTAGATCCGCCGCGCCCTCGCGTTCCACGACGGCGTTCGTCGCGGCTGGCGGAGGCTGGCAAGGCGGCCGGGAGAACCGGAGCGAGCGCACCCGAAGGTGCGTGAGCGAGGACTCGCAGCGGCCAACGCGGCCAGCGTCGTTCAGGCGCGACAGCCGGTGACCGTGCCAAGGAACACAAGTGAAGGCCGGCGCCCCAGACGCCGGCCTTCACTGTCCCCGAGACCCGGACGTGGAGGGCGTCCGAGTCGTGCCCTGGTAGAGACGATGGTGCGGCCGGCGTTCGCCGGCCGGGACGGCCTGGACCCTAGGGTCGGCCGGGCCGGCCGAGCGACCGGCCCATGGGGCGGTTGCCGGGAGCCATCCGGCTCGTGGCGACGGGGCCGACTCCGGCGACCACCGGGCCGCCGAGCGTCGCGGAGCGCGCGATCGGGCGCTCCGGCGGACGGCTGGGCGACGGCTCGGAGGGCTGGAATGTCCGGCCGAAGCGGCGCATCCGGACGGCGAGGTAGTACTCCATGATCTGGCGGACCTGGGGCTCGCTGAGGAGCTCGTCCGCGCGGAGCGCGTACTCGACCCGAGCGGTCGGGTTCGTCGCGCCGGAGGCGACGAGGCCCAGGTACTGCGGAGTGTCGGCGTCGTCCCGCAGCTCGCGGAGGCCGCGGGCCAGCTTGGTCGCGGTGCCGAGCGACGGCATGCGGTCGCCGCGGATCAGCCGGGAGATCGTCGAATGGTCGACGCCGGACTGCTGTGCGAGCTGTCGCTGCGACATCTTCTTGGCCTTGAGCTGGGCTCGAAGCCACTCGTTGAACGCGCGACCGTTCTGGGTGGTCATGACGTCGTTGGGCGCTCCGTGATCTGAGCAAGCGGCTGGTGACGCGATGCCCACATGATCACGAACCGCCCCGAACGTCCTGTATCCCCCGTTGGTACCGCCGCAATCACCGTAGGCCTCGCGAATGCGGCCGCGGTGTGGTGCGGTTGGTGTCGGTTCGGGTCGGATCGGGCATGGGACCGTCGTCACCCCTTCGGAATCCGTCCACTTGGGCCGGACGGTTCCGGTGATCACGCCCGACCCCCGATCAGCGGGCGTTTGCGCACGATCGTGGCGCAGAATCGGACTGAACGATCGGCCATGGGCGGGACTAGGAGCGTCTCAGGCTCGATCGATCGCGTTTCGGCGGCGTTGCGGCCGCGGGACCGTTCCGGGGTCGATCGGACCGGCAGCGCGCCTCCCGGAACGGGATCGGGCTGACCCGGCTCAGGCGGCGGCTCGACCCCGGCTCGCCTCGGGCAGCGGCGCCTCGACGATCCCTGCACCCTTCCGCAGCGGCGACCGCCAGTAGGCGATCGAGCCGAACCCGATCACGGAGACCACGCTGATGAAGCGGTCGACGAGGACGATCGCGAGGGCCTCGGTCTGGGGCACGCCGTAGACGATCGTCAGGACGGCGATCACGCCCGTCTCGACGACGCCGATCCCCGCCGGCGTCAGCGGGACCGCGGTCAGCAGCGAGCCCGTCAGCGCGACGAAGAACGCGCCGCTGATCCCGAGGTGGACGTCCGGGAAGCCGAGCGCCTCGACGACCAGGAAGAGGCGCATCGCCTCGGTCGTCCAGATCATGGCGGTGATGACCGCGAGCTTCGGCAGGGCCGAGATCCCGACGGCGGCGAAGACTCCCTCCTCGAACCGGTCGTACAGCTCGAGGACGCTGTGCGGCAGGGGCAGTCGGAGGATCAGCCGCCGCCCGAAGTTCCGCATCGTCATGAGCCCGATCGCGAGGACCACCACGACGATCACGCCGATGGCGAACACGAGCTGGACCTGGTCCGGCAGCCGGCCACGGAACGACCAGTAGCCGGCCAGGAGGCCGAAGATGACGATCGCGAACAGGTCGAGGATCCGCTCGATGAAGACGGTCCCGAACGTGCGCGAGAGCGAGACGGGGCTGTTGATCTTCAGGAGGTAGGCGCGATAGAGGTCGCCCAGCTTGGCCGGGACGAGGCAGTTCACCAGCCAGCTGATGAAGATGATCTCGGTGCTGTCGCGGACCTTCAGCCGGAAGCCGGTCCCACGGATCAGGATCGCCCAGCGCCAGCCGCGGAGCGGGAAGCCGAGATAGAAGACGACGAACGCCGCGAGCAGGAGGACCGGGTTCGCGCCGGCGATCAGGCCGGGCAGCTCCTCGAGGTGGAAGCCCGGCAGCGCCCGCGCGAACAGGACGAACAGGATGATCGGGAGGATCAGGGAGATGATCGTCCGGGGCTGGCGAAGGCGGCGGCCGAGCGACATCTGATCGGCGGTGATCGAGTCGCCCGAGCGGCGGTCGTCCCCGGATCGCCGGTCGTCTCCGCTCCGGCGGTCGTCCTCGACGTCCGGCGACATCGCCGCCCCGAGCGCTTCGAGCGACGCGTCGTGGGCCGTGGCCGTCTCGAACGACGGTGGCCCGGGGGGCGCCGCTGCGTCGCCGGGTGTCGCGCCCTCGGTCCCGGTCGGGGCCTCGAGCTCCTCGTCGGCCCGTCGATCGTCGCCGCTGCGCCGCTCGTCGCCCGTCCGACGCTCCTCGCCGTGCGGCCCCGCCGGCCCCTGGGCGTTGCCGAACAGGCCGCTCATGGCCCGACCGAGAGCGGACGGTCGCCCGGCGGCTGGACCCGGCCGTTGCCACGCAGCCGTTGGACGGTCTTCGCGATCGGCGTCCAGAGCCGCACGTAGAACGACGCCCGGCCGAGGACCAGCTCGGCCGTGGCGAGCGCGGCCCGCAGCCCGTCGGCGGTCGATGGGTCGCCGTCGAGGACCGTGTAGGCGACGCCGACCTCGAACGCGCTGTGGGCGTCGGACACCGCGATGCCGGGCTTGCGGTGGGCGACCGCCAGCTCGGCCGCCTGCTGGTTGCCCTTGCCGACCGCGATCCGGGCGTTGTGCGCCTCGACCCAGTCGACCCGGTCGACGAGGTCCTCCATCCGCTCGTCACGGAGGAGCGACCCGCGGAAGCGGTCGAACGGGTGCGGGATCCCGATCAGGCCACCCTGGGCCCGGACCGCGGCGATCGCCTCGTCCGCGGACAGGCCCGGCGGGACGGCCTCGGTCAGGTGGAGCGCGACGAGATCGCCGTCGCGTGTCTTGATCTCTTCGCCCACGATCACCGTGACGCTGGGCGCGACGTCGGCCGCGATGGCCCGCGCCTCGATGGCGCCATCGATCCGGTCATGGTCGGTGATCGCGAGATGGGTCAGCCCGCGGGAAGCCGCGGTGCGCAGCATCGACGCCGGCGAGGCCAGGGAGTCGAACGATGCGCGCGAATGGGTGTGGAGATCGGCAAACGCCCGTCCGCCCGGTGCGGCCGCCGGCCCGGTCGCCTCGGCGAGGTCCTGATCGGGGACGGGCGTCAGCGACGCCATCGAGCGACGCTCAGACCTGGCTGACGAGCGACTTCTTGAAGAAGTCGAAGTGCTCGAGGGCGAGCCCCGTCCCGAGAGCGACGCAGCTCAGGGGATTCTCCGCGACGTGGCAGGGCACCCCGGTCACCTGGGTCAGCAGCTTGTCGATGTTGCGGAGCATGGCCCCGCCGCCGGACATCACCATCCCCTTGTCGATGATGTCCGAGCTCAGCTCCGGCGGCGTCTGCTCGAGGACCATCCGGACCGCCGCCACGAGCTGCTGGAGCGGGGCCTCGATCGCCTCCATCACCTCGGAGCTCGTGATCGGGATCGTCCGCGGCAGGCCGGCGATCAGGTCGCGGCCGCGAACCTCCATCTGGAGCTCGCGCTCGAGCGGCAGGGCGGTCCCGATCTGGATCTTGACCTCTTCGGCGGTCCGCTCGCCGATCATGAGGTTGTACTTCTTGCGGATG